>NZ_SMKS01000063.1:0-33401 GCF_004348435.1 Saccharopolyspora terrae
TGTCCGGCAGGTGCGCGAGCAGGATCGTGTCCGTGCGCTGCCCGTCCGCATCTCCCACGTGCAGGCCGGCCGCCGTCTCCGGATCCAGCCCTTCCCGACTGTCCGAGCCCACGACCAACCAGTTCGTGCCCGCGGCCGCCTCCGGTCGGCCCGGGTAGTCCGGGAAGGCATCGATCCGGCGGACCGACGAGTCGACGTGGAACCAGAGCCAGCCGGCGAAAACCACCGGCAGCACCACCACGGCCACCAGCAGCGGAATGATCAGGCGCTTCCAGCTCCGCCGCGGCGCCACCGGCCCCCGCCGCGCCGAGCTGATCACCGGTCGCTGCTGCGCGTTCCAGTCGCGCCGGATCTGATTGGTCTTCATATTTGAGGAGACGTTCCGGTCAGCCGGAGGTTGTTCGCGACGCCGGAAAAGGACGGCGCCTTCGTGTCGCACCCGGGGCATGAGTTCCGATCACGATTGAACCGCCTACCTTTCGACCAGATCACGCACACCACCGGCCACTCCGCGCCGATGACCCGAGACATCCCATCCCGATGCCCTGAGACGCCTTGTGCTTGTTCCCCGCCGTCGAGTCCGATGCGGGTCTCGATCAACCATGCCTGAAACGCCTCGACGTGATCGGGGGCGACCTCGGAAGGATGTCGTCGTGCCTAAGCCTTAATGACATCCGGAGGTGGTGGCCTCGGCTTGGGTACGCGGGAGGCCTGCCCAAACCTTGGGACCTGATCCCTCGGGATGGATCGTCCTTCTTGACCGGGTGAGAGTTTCTGGTCGTCCGCATGGTGAACAGACAACGGCAAGGGCCATACCCCAGCGAGACGGCTCTGGGCCTCTATGCGCACTGGACCGCAATGCGCGCACCGCCACTTCGGGCCGCCCTCCGTGACACGACCGATCTCTCGAGTGGTCGAGATTCTCCCGCCACCTGGGCCGCGGTCGCGATCCGTGCCCTAGCCGACGCGATCTCGACGGGCTGCCTTGTGACTCGGGCACAGTCCGGCCAACTCGTTCCGGGCCACGCCGCGCGCCGGGTTGAGCTGGGTTCGTTTGCTGGCCGCGCGCTCGGGTACTCCTTTGCCGAAGCCATGAGGAGGGAGCGCTGGGTTTGGTAGATCGCGTCGCTGGCCCGCTCATCTGGATACTCGTCCATGTCGTGCAGGGCGTGCTGCTCATCGTGCTGGGAGCCGTGGGACTGATCGCACTGACGGTACCGCCAGAGGATCAGCAGGTCGTGCTGTTCGAACTCAACCCCGCGCATGCCCTTCTCCTGCTCGTCACCGGCGTGCTCGCGGTCGTCTCGGCGTGGACGTTGCGAACGATCCGGTGGTTCGCCGCCGCCGAACTCGCCGTGTTTCTCGTCCTCTTCCTCTACGGCACCGCGCAGAGCACGGCGAACGAGTCGAGCACGATCTTCTCCCTCGACCCACCGGAGAACTTCCTGCACGCCGCGCTCGCTCTGCTGGGCTTCATCGTCCTCTGCGGAGCTTACGTGGTGCCGAGGTCGGCGAGCCGGAGGCGACTGATCACCACGATGCACCGCCCTGGGGCTCACGAGGCCGGGAGTGGTGACGACCAGACGTCGCGGTAGAGCTGATCAGCTATCGGTGAACGAGCGGGTACACGCCGTCGGCGTCGTGAACGCCCCTGCCCATGTGCGGCGGGCCGTTTGTTGGGGCTCGCCGCCGGGAACCTGAATGCAGAGCATGAAGACGCCCTCCGATATGGCCAGTTGGGTTGTGAGTGATCGTGTCAGCCCAGTACCAGGAGTTCACTGACGGCGTGATGCGGCGCGCCAATATTCCGACGACGCAAGAGGCGCGCGAGTCGAGCACCTATGCGCTCGAGGCTTTGGCACAGCACCTCGACGGCCTGGACCGAGAACAAGTGGCCTCGGTGCTGCCGCCCACGCTCCGCGACGCCGTCGCCGGGGAGAGCTCCAGCCCCGAGGGCAGTGCAGCCCCGGGACTCGTGCTGGAGATGTCGCGCCGAGCGTCCTGCCCACCCGAGAGGGCGCGGTACCTGATGGAAGCCGTCCTGTCCGAGATCGTCGCTGCCGACCCGGCCTTGGGCGACTCGCTACGCCACCGCTTGCCGCAGGAGTTCGCCCCACTGCTCACCGGGCCCGGCCAAGGACCACCACCGGGCTTGAACGCCGCGGCTGGCGAGAACAAACCACGCCCGCTCGACGCGGACGAGCTCGAGCGGGCCTTGGGCCAGTTGGAGAACTGGCGCGGCTCCACAGCTGGTATCGCTCGCGAGGTTTCCTTGCCGCAAGAACGGCAGCGGCCGTTGCTCGCGAGGGTGCGCGCAGCCGAAGAAGAGTTGTCGCACCACGTGAACGTGACGCACCCAGGCGCCGATCTCGTGCAGTTCGAGGTGCGCACACGTTCCCTGGGAAGCGTCACCGAACTCGACATGCGACTGGCCGCGCGAATCGATGAGGCGATCCGAGCTGTCGGTTCAGGCGGGTGAACGAATAACAACTTCTGCCAAGGGGGATGCGCGTGCGGTCCTTGGACATCTACCTCAACGACCACTACGCAGGTGCGGTCGCGGGCGTGGAATTGGCTCGACGACGAACGAGCGGGGCGTCGAGCGACGAAGAAGCCGGACTCCTACGGGAACTCGTGAAAGCGATCGACGAGGACCGCCGTTCGTTGCGGGAGATCATGGCATCCCTCGGTGTGGATGTCTCCTTGTACAAGGCATGGGCCGCCTGGATCGGCGAACGGCTGACCAGGCTGAAGCCCAACGGGTCGGTCGTGTCCGTCTCGCCGCTGACGAAGCTCATCGAGCTGGAGTCCCTGCGCCTCGCCGTCGAGGGCAAGGCCAGCGGGTGGCGTTCGCTGCTGGTCGTGGCACGAGACGACAGCAGGCTCGATTCCGCAGCCATCGAGCGGCTGCACGAACGCGCCCAGGACCAGCTCGAATTGCTCGAAGGCCTGCGAATGCACCACGCGGCGGAGGTGCTGGCCGGCGCGAACCCCCGCTCTGGCACGGACAGCACCGATACTGAACCGTGAATCCGCAGCAGGACGTTCGCTTCACGCTGAAGTGCGGGCCATCGGTGATCTTATCAACGAAACAACATCGACCTCTATCCGGAGACCTCGGTGGGAAACGTCTCGGTCCGAGGCGAGCCAGAGCCCGATACCGCAACGCCTCCCCCATCTCAACCGTGCCACCTGGATGAACCTGCTCGATAAAGCGGTCCCGCACTGGTCGGCTCTAGATCCCCCATCGGCCCGCAGACGGACGGGCGTTTCACTGCCACAGTGCACGGATACTCGCTAGGTGACCAGGTTTCACGCCTACCACCTGGCCGTCTTGGCCGGGTGTCGAAAGGGAGTGCGGTCATGCCGAAACCCGGAAGCCACCAGTACGACATCGCGCGCGCCCGGCGCCGCAAGGAGCACAGCAACGAAGGCATGTCGGACGAGAACGCCGACCGGGCCACCCAACGCGAACTCCAGCGCGACAACCCTCCGCGACGGCCGGCGGATGATCGCGCCGAAGGCCCGCTGGGCGAGCGCCCGTCGGACAAGCCCGGCGGAAAAGGATACGAGCGAGACCGGGAAGGAGGCGGAATACAGCTCCGCAGCAGCTCCTTCAACGACCACGACATGCTCCCGCGGTGGTGCAGCAAGGACGGCGAGAACATCGCCCCGACGCTGGAGTGGGACGGCGCTCCCGACAATGCCGTCGAGCTCGCCGTCGTGTGCGCGGATCCGGACGCCCCGAACGGCACCTTCCTGCACTGGCTGGTTTCGTCACTGCCACCCTCGGTGGACCGCATCGACGACGGCGAAGCCCCCGCGGGCGCGGTAGAAGCGCGCAACGACTTCAGCGAGTACGGCTGGTCCGGTCCGATGCCACCGGTCGGCGACCCCGCTCACCGGTACTTCTTCCACGTCTTCGCCAGCAACCGGCCGCTGAACCTCGATCCCGACTCCGGTCTGGACGAGCTGAACCGCGCATTGGCCGATTGCGAAGTGGCGCGCGGAACCATCGTCGGGCTGTATCAGCGCTAATCTGACCCGCCACATTGATCCAGATCGGCAGTGACCGTGGCGGCAACCCGGTGTGCAAGTCGATGGATCCCCAGCCGCGCGTGTGCGCCTCGGGACGCAACCAACACGTCATGCTCACAGCCAGGACCAGCCGCTGTCGGCCGACCGGGGCAGTCTGAGCAGACGCCGAGCCACTACACCACATTCGTGACCGCGACCAGTAGGACTACGTCCAGCAACGCGATGACTAGGGCGAGCCGGAACGCCATGGGGCTGTGCGGGGACCGTACCGCGAACATGGCTGCCATGACGGCCAATGCGATCCCGGCCGACGCGGAGGTGACCGCGTAAGCAGTCGGCATGGCGTGCGGTGCGATGCCGAGGACGACCGATGCAGCGGCCAATGCCACGGCCATGACGACCCCGCTGACCCGGGCGCCCAGCCGATGCGGGAGCCCGCGCACACCGGTCTGCGCATCCGCCCGCAAATCGGGAAGCACATTCGCACAGTGCGCACCGAAACCCAGCAGTGCGCTGACGACCGGAACCCACCACGGTGGCCAGGGCTGCCCAGGAAGCGCGGCGTACGGTGCGACGGGCAGCGCTCCGAACGCGAGCAGATAGGTCGTGCCGGACCAGATCGTCGCTTTCAGCCCGAGGTTGTACGCCCACGCCGCCGCGATCCCGATCAGCAAAGCCGCACCGGGACGAGTTCCGAGCAACAACGACAACACGATCGTGGCCGTCAGTGCCACCGCAGCAGCGAGCCCCACCGCCGGGACCGAGACAGTCCCTGCCGCGACCGGCTTGTCCTCTCGCCCGACCGCGCGATCTCGTGCGGCATCGACCCAGTCGTTGGACCACCCGACCGACAACTGACCGGTCAGCACTGCTGCACCGAGCAGCACCACCTGCCCGAAGCGGACTCCCACACCAGCCGCGAAAACCACGACCAGAGAGGTCACCACGATCCCCGGAACCGGGTGACAGGCACCGATGAGACCTCGCGACCACTCCCGCCAACGCTGCCTGGTCGTTGCGGAACGTCCCGCTGCCGAACAGGTCATCTGGCGAGTGTAGGCGGAAGTCGTACCGTGGAAACGGTGACCACCATCTCGGCCGTGCGCGGGGTGCTTCCGCCTCATCGATACCCACAGGCGCAGCTGACCGATTTGTTCGGCCGGTTGTGCCTCCCAGACCGGTCCGCCCGCGCTGTGGCGAATCGAATTCACACCAGCACGGGGGTAGCCACCCGCCACTTGGCTCTGCCCATCGAGCAGTACGACGAGCTGGATGGATTCACCGCAGCGAACGACGCGTACCTGTCAGCCGCGGTGGACCTCGGCTGCCAGGCCGCACTCGGCGCTCTCAAGAGCGCTGGGCTCAGCGCCACAGACGTGGACCTCGTGCTGTCGACGACGGTTACGGGCATCGCGGTCCCCTCCCTCGACGCGCGCATCGCGGGACGCATCAACATGCGCCCGGACGTCAAAAGAGTGCCAGTAGTGGGGCTCGGCTGCCTCGCAGGTGCGGCGGGCATCGCACGGTTGCACGACTTCCTGCGTGGCTGGCCGAACTCGGTGGCGATGCTGGTGTCGGTCGAGCTGTGCTCCCTCACGATCCAGCGCCAGGATTGCAGCCCTGCCAACGTGATCGCGGCGGGATTGTTCGGCGACGGTGCGGCCGCAGTCATCGCAGTGGGAGCCGAACACGTGGCCGCGTCGACGGGGCCACGTGTCGTGGACTCCGTGAGCCACCTCTACGAGAACACAGAGCGTGCCATGGGGTGGGACGTCACCGACTCGGGTTTGAAGGTGGTGCTGGGAGCGGAAGTACCCGATCTCGTGCGCACGCATCTTGCGCAGGACGTCGAACAGCTGCTGTCCCCGCACGGGCTCGACGTCGACGACATCGCACGCTGGATATGCCATCCCGGCGGACCGAAAGTGATCGAGGCCGTGCAGTCGGTGTTGGGACTGGACGAGGACGACCTGGCGATGACGTGGCGCTCCCTGCACCGGATCGGCAACGTGTCATCCTCCTCGGTGCTGCACGTGCTCGCCGACACCCTCGCTGACCGACCCGCGTCATCGGGAGAGTGGGGCGTGATGATGGCGATGGGACCGGGTTTCTGCGCAGAACTGGTGCTCCTGCAGTGGTGACCCAAGCCTGGTACGCGGTCTTGGTGGGGCTGGTCGCAGCAGAGCGGCTGGCCGAATTGGTGATCGCACAGCGCAATCTCGCGTGGAGCCTGGCCCGTGGTGGATGGGAAGCAGGATCTGCGCACTACCCCTTCATGGTGGGGCTGCACACCGCGCTCCTGGTCGGCTGCGTGACCGAGGTGTGGGTGGCTGACCGAGCCTTTCCGGGCGTGCTGGGCTGGACGATGCTCGCGTTGGTCGTCGCGTCACAAGCACTGCGGTGGTGGTGCATCCGCGTTCTCGGCCACCAGTGGAACACCCGCATCGTGCGGGTCCCCGGCCTTCCTCCGGTCACCGCTGGCCCCTACCGCGTTGTGGCCCACCCGAACTACGTCGCGGTCGTCGTCGAAGGCTTCGCGCTACCGCTCGTGCACGGAGCTTGGCTGACCGCTGCCATTTTCACCGCGTTGAACACGCCGCTGCTCACGGTGCGAATCCGTGCCGAGGACGAAGCGTTGAGGTCGGCACGTGCTTGAGCACCGTCACGATGTCGTGGTCGCCGGTGGCGGCCCCACTGGCCTCGCAGTCGCGCTGGGATGTGCGCAAGCCGGCTTGGACGTGGTGGTGTGCGAAAAGCGCCCCGGGGTGATCGACAAGGCCTGCGGCGAAGGCTTGATGCCTGGCGCCGTCCGCGCGCTCGGCGCGCTCGGGATCGACCCGCCTGGCCACCCGATTAACGGCATCACCTATCGACAGGGCTCGACGGTCGCCCGCGCCGCTTTCCGCACCGGCCCCGGCAGAGGGGTGCGACGCACAGCACTGCACAACGCGCTGCGGTCCGCGGTAGAGCGGCACGGCGTACCCATCCTAACGACCACGATCACCCACGTTTCTCAGCGCAGTGACCACGTCCGCGCAGACGAACTGCGAGCGCGCTACCTCGTCGCGGCCGACGGGTTGCATTCCACGGTCCGCGAACTCGCCGGTCTCACCAAGGTCACCACCGCACGCTCGGCGCACGTCCCGCGCTGGGGCTTGCGCCGCCACTACGCCCTCGCTCCGTCCACCGACACGGTCGAGGTCACGTGGGCGGCGCACTCCGAGGCGTACGTGACACCGGTAGGGCCACACACCATCGGGGTCGCGATCCTCTCCTCCGTCCGTGGAGGGTTCACCCAGCAACTCGCCGCCTTCCCCGACTTGGCGGCACGAATCGCGGACGCGGAGCCGCTCACATCCGTCCGCGGTGCCGGCCCGTTCCGCCAGCAGACGTCGAGCCGCGTAGCGGGGCGAATCCTGCTCGTGGGGGACGCAGCCGGCTACGTGGACGCCCTCACCGGAGAAGGTCTTGCGGTGTCACTGGCCACCGCAGCAGAGCTCGTCCGCTGCATCCGAATGAACCGGCCCACCGACTACGAACGCGCCTGGAAGAGGGCCTCACGGCGATCACGATGGCTGACCGAGGGCCTTCTGTGGGCCCGGCGGCAACCGTCACTCGCCCGACACATCGTGCCGACCGCCGCCAGGACTCCGTGGCTATTCGCATCCGCTATTGACCAGCTCGCACGGTGACGAGCACACGCCGACCGGTGCGGGCGAGCGCGAGGCCGCGATCGTACTGCTTGACGAGCACACGCCGACCGGTGCGGGCGAGCGCGAGGCCGCGATCGTACTGCTTGACGAGCACACGCCGACCGGTGCGGGCGAGCGCGAGGCCGCGATCGTACTGCTGTTGATGGTTGATCCTGTCAACCCAACCTGTACAGGCAAGGGGAAACCAACGACCTCCCCGGTTGACCGTGCCGAAACCACACATCCGCAGTAGATCAAGACTGCCGGTCCGCTTGTCACGCGCGGATGGGTACGTCGCGAGAGCTCAGCCTCCGGAGCCGTGCATAGCGCTCCGGCCCGAGACCAAGCCGTGCGCGCCCATCCTCCAGTTCCTGAGTTTCCGATTCCGCTCGCTGCCTCACGAAGTGAACGAGTTTAGGCAAACTGGCGAGGGGCACTCTGGGGGCGTGATAGAAACCCCGCCTTGAAGGTAGGTGAGCAGTTGTGGCGAGCGTGTCCAGCGGCGCTCAGAGCATGCCCGCTTTTGGTGGGCAGGGCGCTGCGCGAACCGCGAGTGCCGTAGTTGCCGCGTTGTTCTTGGTCGTGGGAGTGCTCGGCTTCATCCCAGGCGTGACCTCCGGGTACGAGACGATGACTTTCTGGGGCCACCATTCGAATGCAATGCTGCTCGGTGTCTTCCAGGTATCAGCTCTGCACAACATCGTCCACTTGGCATTCGGTGTCGTAGGTGCGGTGATGTCGGCCAGAGCCGGGCTGGCACGCGCCTTCCTGGCAGTTGGCGGGTTCATTTACCTGGCCTTGTGGGTCTACGGGCTCCTGGTCCATCAGGACAGCGCCGCCAATTTCGTGCCGGTCAACGATGCTGATAACTGGCTGCACCTCGTCCTAGGCGTCGCCATGATCCTGCTGGGCGCCCTGCTCGGCGCCAGAACTTCGGCGAATCAGCAGGCCCGGTGAAGCAAGTACCGGTCGTACCACCAATTCCGGACGATCTCCGCCCCGCTCTTCGCGCAGCGTGGAACACTTGCTCGGTCGTGATGGCCAGCGGGTTACGTACCCGGACTGACGCTGACGGCGTCGTGAAGGCAACGCTGCACACCTTGCCCAGTTGTATGCCAGGCGACCCGGTCGCGGCGCTGGAGGCGGATTTGCCGTCAGAGCTCGCCAAACACCCAGCCTCAGGAAGGACCGAAAGAACTCTCTTCCTCCCGAAACATCACTGTTCGACAGCCTCTTCCACAGTCAGGTGCATCATACGAACGACACGGACCCGCCCCGCGCCCTCATCATGGGTGGCTTCTGGATCATCGCGTCCGATCGGGGCGCCCTACGAAGGCAGAGGGCGCGCCAAACCTCGTGTCAACGCCTTGTGCATAGAGAACGCTCGGTATGTCGGAAGGTTCCGGAACTCCGACTTGGGCGAGCAGACCGTGGTCTTCGAAGTCAAGCAGACGGGCACTGTGCAGCGGCCACGGCTGGTGTGCAATCGGAACATGAATCGTCCAGCCGTACCACCGTGTATGCAGGCGCCACCGCGCTGTCACGAAATGATCGAACCACATGGGTTTAAGCTGACGACCCGGCTGGACCCGAAGACTCATGCCCACTCGGGACGGCCCAGATCTGTACCGCTCACAGCGATAGGCAATGTCCGGGCCCGTACCGGCATGGTTCACGGTTGCCAATCGATACGGCAGTCGGCCACCGATTCTCGCCGCCAGCACGAACGGAGCATGGGAGGCTTCCATCGTCAGGAAGACCAAACTGCGTCGTCCCCTGCCGTCGACGCAATAGGTGCGAACGTTGAGCTCGACGATGTGCCGCAGACGCGGCAATACGGGCACAGCCATGGCGTGCATCCAGGTTATCCGGATCCCGACGATCCCGATCCAGGCTTGGCCGTCGATCACATCTGGCATTGTGTGGGCTGGCAGCAGGTTGCTGACGTCCTCGGGTGCACACGGCCAGTGGAGGAAGACGACGTCGCGCCAGCCTTGCATCAGCAAAGGAAAGCCCACGCTGTGCGGCGGACGTGCCGTCACCGGTTCGATGCCAGCCATGATCGCCGATCCGGCTGATCAACTGTACGTTTAAGCTGCAGAGCGCGCGTTCTCCTCACGGAAACCCCCAGTTCGACGTGAGCACCTCATTCACCCCATCCCGCGGCCAGCCGCAACCGCAGATGTGCCTCGTTGCCGTGGCCAACCAACGTCGGATACAAATTGCTCGCCGGCTTTGTCGGTCGCGTCAACGTGCTCATGGGCCACTCCTAGCACCCAGGCCGTCATGCCAACCAGCGACTTCCCACCGGGGCCGGGGCCGAAACCAGAGCCCACGCCTGCCCAGGAAGTTCTTCCGCCGAAGTTCCATTGGGCCCGCTCGCCTCCAGCAACAGTGTCCTGCGAGGATTCTCGCTTGTCGCAGCTCGGCGGCGAGCTCGGGCCGATGAGTTACCAGTGCAGTGGGCGTAGAAGAGGACGGCGTCGCTCGGCGCTCGCGTTAGCCCCTGTCTCGGATTCCGCGCTCGCAGAAACAGTGCTCAGCATGGGGGTTGCCGTCTCCGCAGCTCTCCCTGCATCGGTCGGACCGCACAGATCGGAGGTAGCCTACGACTGGGGAAGCTGAATCGCGACCGCGGGAGTGACTGTGACCGTTCGTCCGCGCGCCGTTGCTTTCGACGTGCTCGAAACCCTTCTGAACCTGGATCCACTTCGCGAACGCCTGGAGAAGATCGGCCAGCCTGCGCAACTGTTGCACCCGTGGTTCATGCGGTTCCAGCGCGACTCCATGGCTCTGGCCCTCAGCGGGGATTTCCAGACGTTCGAGTCGGTGGCACGGCAGGCATTGCGCACCGACACCGGTCACACGGCCACCGAAGAAGACATCGACTACGTTCTTGACGGGTTCCGCCGAATGCCCACGCACGTGGATGCCGAACCCGCGCTGCGCCTGCTATCAGAAGCCGGGTTGCGGGTCGGCTGCCTAACCGTCGGCAGCGCCCAGAACACGGCACGGTTCCTGGAACAAGCAGGACTTGCTCGTCACGTGGACCACGTGATCACTGCGGAGCAAGCCGGAACCTGGAAACCCGCCCCGTCCATCTACCGCGTGGCAGCCCACGAGCTCGGAACATCACCGAGCAAGATGGCGCTGGTCGCAGTGCACGCCTGGGACTGCCACGGAGCCAAACGTGCCGGCTGTCTCGCTGGATGGTGTGAACGACTGGAAGGTCGATACGGCGACGTCTTCACCGCGCCCGACGTGAGCGGAACCGATCTCGTCCAGGTTGCTGAACGACTTCTGCAGCTCTCTCCCAGCTGAGTCGACCGTGGTCGACGGGCCTCAGCATTTGCTCGCCGACCTATGAGCGAGACGTCCACCCTGTCCGCGGCCGTTCAGCAGGTTCTGGACCCACGTGGTGAGGCGAAAATGGCGTAGGTGACCGCGGCCAGGCCGTGAGCACCGCGCACATCCCCGAACTCCTGCGCGATCAGCATGGAGTCAGGAAGCCGCCGACCTGCTGGAGCTGCTGCGCCCACATCAGGCGGTCCCGATCCACCACGACGATTACGGGCTCTTCACATCGCCGCTGTCGGCGTTCCAGGTCGAGATCGCCCGACGCGGAATCCCCGGCGTGGAGTGCGTGATTCCAGGCCGGCCCCTCGTCATTCCGCTGCCCGCCCACAAGACCGGCTGACACCGAAGACGATGGATCCAGCGTGTCCCTCCAGAATGGACAGGTTTCTCACGGTGGGACCGACGACGGTCCTGGTGAGTGCTTCTACCACCTCAGCCACCACGGCGGCGACCCGCCTCTCAGTTCGGAGGTGGCCCCACATCAGCGTGACGCCCCGGAACTCGCTGCGCGTGGCGCTGCCCAGGTCCCGGGCCTCTCCGATCAGCAAGTCGGTCCGCCACGAACCCCGTCGTCACCGCGTACACCGATTTGTGAATCAGATCGACGGCGAGCTCATCACGCGGCCACGTCCACGGCGGGGCACCGATTCCAGTCGCGTTCTCCAATGTCTGATCATTCGTCAAACGCACGACCGCGAACATGACGGACGCGAACGGCCCCCTCAAACCAGCGTGAGCCATCGCTCCACGGAGGGCGCCGAGGAACACCCCCTGCCCGACGTGCATGAGGAGATTCATCCCTGCCGGTTCCCGTGCCATCCCCAAGAGCGCTGCCATCGTCGCACCGGGCACGTGGGAGTCCGGGCGGCCGGTGAGCCGCTGTTCGAGCTTCTCGCTGATCGTCATCGCAGTGACACCGACGGCGCCCGCCACGAGACCGTGGACAACGCCCTGTCGAAAGACCTCCTTCGAGGTCTGCAGAGGGCCTGGCCGACGTCGCCTTGCTTTTCTCGTACTCACGCTCGAAATCCAATCCAGAGGCTCCAACACTCCACCCCTGCAGTGCCGCACAACTGCACAAGAACCGCAATCGCAATCGCTGCAGCTCGCGCACCAGGCCGCGGTATTCATCGTGGTCCTGGGTGAAGAAGTCACGCTGCACCGTCGTCCTCGTGTTCACTCAATGCTGGCTGGGTTTGGATCGACGACTCGCGTACAGCACCAGTCACCGGCGGCCTGTGGTGAGCCGATCTCATTCGTCGATCACGAGGATGGTGTCGCTGTCGCTCTGGCGCTGTCGAAGGTCTCCGCGGTGCTCATACAGCTCCTGTCCGACATCACGGGTGCAGAACGTACTTGCCCACGGCACGGCATTCACCGAAGAGCTGCAGCACCCTGCCAGCGTCTGCCAGCGGGGCGGTCGAGGGCTTCCCCGGGCACAACTCCCCACGACCGACCTTGTCCAGGACCTCAGCGAGCAGCTCGACGTTACCTCGCGCCCCGGCCGCCTCCCGCGACCAATCGCCCCAGTCGACGCCGACGATCGAGCGGTTGCGCAGCAACACGATGTTGACCGGCAACCTCGGGATGTCGCCCGAGGTCCATCGCGGCCGCGGCGATGTCGGCGGTGACCCCGGCCGGCACCGGGACAACGACCTCCGCCGGCACCGTCGCATGTGAGGCGTACCCGCCGAAACCGGTCAGCACCGTCGCCACCACAGTGCCGATGCACGGGCTCTCAACACCCTCACCCACCGCGACCACGCGGCCCACCACGCAACTTCCCGGCGTGAACGGCAGCTGCGGCCGGACCTGATAGGCACCGCGGACGATGAGCCCGTCCACGAAGCTGACACCCACTGCGGCCAGCTCGACGAGCACCTCGCCCGGCCCCGGCTGCGGTGTCGGCTCCTCCAACACCTGCAGTGCCAGCGGATCCCCGAACTCCGAACACAGGATTCGGCGAGCATCCCGGCATCGAACCCGTCGAACCCGGTGTCCTCGACCAGGGCCATGCCGACCGCGCGGTCCTTGTCGTCATCGGCCGCGACAGGCAGTGCGACACGGTCCGCCGTGCCCGCAGGGGTGCCCTTCTCGGCGAACGACGTGGACAGGACGGAGTTCCATGCCTTGACAACCGGCCGACCCAGTTATTCGGAAACCCACAGGCTCTCGACCTGACCCGCCTCGATCGCCTCGACCGCATCGAGCTCGGAATCGGGGAAGGGAACGTAGTTCGACGTGTCGATGACGACCGTCTCAGACGGGACGGTCGCGATCAGCGGCGCGACATCGGGGATGCGAGCCAGTGGAATGGACAGGATCACGACATCCACATCCTTGACCGCCTCGGTCACGGGAACCGCCCGAGCACCGGTCGAAAGCACATCAGCGTCGATCGTTTCCGGCCCACGGGAATTGGCCACCTTCACGTCGTGTCCGGCAGCCGACAACTTCTGACCTAGGGTTTTGCCGATGGCCCCGACACCGAGAAGACCAATATTCATACAGAGATCCTTATCGACCATGTCGTCCAACGGGAGGTCGGCAACGCTTCGAGCCTGCGCTACCCCAGCGACGTCGCTTCGAACAACGCTCACCGATCGAGCGTGTCATCCACTGCCCTATCCGCCCGCTCACGCGCGAGCCGTTCGGGCATGTCCCGATTCGTCTCGGCGACGACGGCGTCGCAGGCCAGAGCGATCTCCAGGCCGCCGGCGACGGCGTGGCCGTGCAGCGCGGCGACCACCGGCAACGGGCTGACCTCGACGCGACGGGTCAAGCCGGAGACCGTGCGAAGAAAGGGCACCGGCGACTCACCGACCTCGGACAACGCCAGCAGGTGTTGCAAATCCGCGCCAGCGCAGAAGCTCGGTCCCGCCCCGGTGATCAGCACCGCGCGGGTCTCCAAATCGCGTTCGGCCTCGGACAACGCCGTGCTCAGCGCGTCGACCAGCGCCGCGTTGAGCGCATTGCGTTGCCAGGGTCGATCGAGGACCAGCTCGCGGACCGCGCCGCGCTGCTCGACCCGCAACACGGTGTCGGAGAACGCGCTCACCGGGTGGCCTCGCGCAGTTCACGCCGCAACTCGGCCCGCTGGATCTTGCCGCTGGCCGTCTTGGGCAGACCTGGCACGAGGTGCACCCGCTGTGGTCTGGCGTGGGCGGCGTAGCACTGCCGCACGTGATCCTTCAGCTCAGCGACCAGTTCGTCGCTGTCCTCGACGTCGTCGCGCAGCACTACGAAGGCCTCGATCGGCTCGCCGCGGACCTCGTCCGGTCCGGCGACCACCGCGCACTCGGCGACCGCGAGGTGCTGGGCGAGGACGGATTCGACGTCGAAGGGCCCGATCCGGTAGCCCGCCATGATGATCACGTCGTCGTCGCGGGAGGAGAACCGCAAGGTGCCGTCAGCGTTGCGGGCGGCCAGGTCGCCGGACAGGTAGTAGCGGCCGTCGGCGGTGAACCGGCCCGAGACCTCCCGGCCGGCGTATCCGGTGAACGTCATCAGCGGGCTGGCGGCGATGTCGACGGCCAGCAGACCGGATTCGCCGACCTCGGCCTCCGCGCTCGTGCCCTCCTTGAGCACGGTGGCCGACCAGCCAGGCAGCGCCACCCCCATCGTCTGATCCGCGACCGGATTTCCACATCGGGGTGATGGGGGAACCCGATGGACATGCCGAGTTCGGTCTGGCCGTAGTGGTCGTGCACCAGCAACCCCAAAGCCGTGCTCGCCCACTCGTTGACCTCAGCGGTCAACGGCTCCCCCGCGCTGGACAACCGCTGCAGGCGCAACCCGTCGGGCACCGGCACGTCGCTCACGCGCAGCTTCCGGAACACCGGAGCGGCCGTGTAGTCGGTCACGCCCAGATCCACCATCGCCCGACAGGTGGCCGCGACGTCGAACCCGCCGCGCTGCAGCACGCTGCGCAGACCCAGCACCATCGGCGTCACGACGGCCGAGTACAGCCCGTAGGCCCAACCGGGGTCGGCTCCGCACCAGTAGACCGAGTCCTCCCGCACTCCCAGGGCGAACTCCAGGTACGACTGCCAACCCCGCCACATACCGCAGCGGCTGCACGACGCCCTTCGGAGCGCCGGTGGTGCCCGAGGTGAACATGTGCACGAACGCCCCATCACCCCCGACCGGGGTGCTCCCGGCGAACGGCTCCGCAGCAGCCCTGCAGCCGGACAGGCTGCGCTCGCTCCCGTCTACCTCAGCGATGAGCACCGTCCAGGCCCCTTCGGGGACCTTCGAGGACTGCGCCGCATCGGCGATCACGACCTTCGCGTCCGCACCTTCCAGCCGCGACGCCACGGCATCGGCGGCGAACGCGGTGAACAACGGAACGTAGACCCCTCCGACACGCCAGATGCCCAGCAACACCGTCACCAGGTCCACGCTCTTTCACATCAGCCTGGCGACGCGGTCACCACGGCCGACGCCGAGCTCGGTGAGCACACCGGCGAAGCGCTGGGAGCGGTCGCGCAACTCGCCGAAGGAGAGGTCGACGGTCGTTCCATCGGGCTCGACGAAGGTGAACGCGATCGCGTCGGCGGGATGGCGATCGCACATCAGCCACGCGGGATCGGCTTCCGGCGAGGAGAACACCTCAACGATCTCGGCGACCCGTTCAGGGACATGAGCACCCTCCGTTGGGTACGCAGTTGGGTAAGAACTGCCCCTTGAACGTACCCATCGGCGTACCGCTTCTCAAGAGGGCGATCCCACGTGCGAAAATCGGAACCATGTCAGCGATCTCCGAAGCCCGCGGACGGACGCCACGACGGAGCCCACGGCGACGCACCGTCGACACCGCCCGCACCGAGGAACTCCTCGCACAAGCCGGCGACATCATGCTCGCCGAGGGCTTCACCACGATCACGATGGACCAGCTGGCGCAGCGGCTGGGCTGCTCGAAAGCAACGCTCTACAGCGTGGCGGGCACCAAGGAACAGCTGGTCCAGACCATCACCCGGCGGTTCTTCACCACCGCGGCCGAGCAGATCGAGCGGGCCGTCGCCGAGGAGACCGACCCGCGCCAGCGCATCCGGACCTACCTCGCCGGAGTCGGCACCGCGATGCGCCGCAACTCCCCCGCCTTCTACGACGACATGGTCAACTACGAACCCACCGCGCGGATCTACCGCAAGAACTCCGAGGCCGCCGCCCGCCGGGTCCAGGAGATGATCGACAACGGCATCCGCGCCGGCGCGTTCCGCGACGTCAACGGCACCTTCGCCGCCCAGGTGGTCGCCCTGGTCATCGACGCGGTCCAATCCGGCGCGCTCTTGCGAAGCAGCGGACTCCCCGCAGGCGACGCCTTCTCCGCACTCGGAGACCTCATCCTCGACGGACTCAGCCGCCCCACCACCGCGTAGGCCGATCCCGAGCCGGCGCCCCCGCGCGGCAACTACAGCAGCGGCTACCGGAAGGCCGTATCCACCAGGCACGTTGCCGGGACGCCCGGCAACACCTGCCCTCGCCGGGACGTGCTCAACGTTGAGACAGCTCACAACGCAGTCCCGGTTCCGGGATGAACGATGCGCGCAAGTCCGTCCAGCGTCACAAGCAACAACGCGCCCAGGCTCTGGTGATCAGATTCCGTGTCGCCCTGGCCAGGGAACACGCCAACTCTCCCTCGACGAGCTCGAGCTGCGGGAAGTCACCATGCGGATGTACCGGGACGACGAGCCCGTGTCCGAGGACACGGGCGTTTGGCTCCGCCGCTCAACGGGTAGCAACGAGCCCGACCAGTTTGGCAAAGGCAGGGCGCCATGGCTCAACATCCCCTCGAAGACTTCTACGCGGCCCGTGCGGCGCTCGACCGCGCCGCGAGGAACTGCGCAAGCGCCGACCTCGCCTCGCTGGACTGGCCCCCGTTCGGCGCGGCGTTGCTCGGGATACTGCGGTCTTTGCACAACCTGACCGATGAGCTGACCAACAAGCTCGATCAGGTTGATCGTGACCGCCTGTACCGCCAAGCGCTGCGCGACCACCCTCACGAAGCTCTGGACCGCGCGATCAGAGACCTCGAAAGCATGAACGGGATTTTGGCTTCAGCCATGCGGCACGCCGGGGAATATTGGGAAGAAGCGCAGCACATCCACGAGGACACCCGCTCCCGAGAACGGGAATGACACCGTCATCAACACCGGCAACCGCGCAAGCACCTCGTCCAGCTCGGCGGTCGTTGCGCCTGCCGCGATCACCCAGCCGCGCGGTAGAAGCGGACTGGCCCCGAAGAATCGGCTCGGTTTCTGTCCGATCGCGACCAGCGCCACGAACGAGACGACGGCACACCCCACCACCAGTGGTCTCCGGCCGCAGCCGTGTGCCCTGCCAGTCCCCGCCACCCTCGTTCTCCGCCCCTGGCCCTGCTCTGCGTGAATGTTGGGTGGGGTCGGCCAGAGAGATCTCGATGAACGGATGTGCCAGCTTCGAGGCGCACGACCACAGTAGCTTGCACCGAGCGCGTCCAGCGACAACGATACGTCGCTGTGACACGCATGCCTCCCGATTCGGAAGCCCCGGACCCACGAACCGCCGTCCACGTGGACGAACTGTCCAAGCGGATCATTGAACAGCTCCAGCAGGACGGTCGCCGCTCGTACGCCGCCATCGGCAAGGCCGTCGGCCTGTCCGAGGCCGCGGTGCGCCAGCGCGTCCAGCGACTGCTCGACTCCGGGATGGTGCAGATCGTCGCGGTCACCGACCCGCTGCAGCTCGGTTTCCTGCGCCAGGCGATGATCGGCGTGCGGGTAGCGGGTGACGTGCAGGAGGTGGCCGACCAGCTCGCTGAGATCGAGGAGATCGAGTACGTGGTGATCACCGCGGGCTCGTTCGACCTGCTCGTCGAGGTCGTCTGCCGGGACGACGACCAGCTGCTGGAGGTGATCAACCGCCGCATCCGCAACCTGGCGGCGGTCACCGGCACCGAAACATTCGTGTACCTCAAGCTCCGCAAGCAGACCTACGCCTGGGGCACTCGCTAGAAGACGGTTTCCAGGCTCATCTCGGCGGCAAGATGAGCCTGGAACGCCCGCTTCTCAGCCGAGGCTGGACATGACGTGCTTGATCCGGGTGTAGTCCTCCAAGCCGTACATGGACAGGTCCTTGCCGTAGCCGGAGTGCTTGAACCCGCCGTGCGGCATCTCGGCGACAAGCGGGATGTGCGTGTTGATCCACACCGTCCCGAAGTCCAGCTCCGTGCTCGCCCCCATCGCCCGCACGTGGTCTGCGGTCCACACCGATGACGCCAGGCCGTATCGGACGCCGTTGGCCTTGGCATAGGCGTCGCGCTCGTCGGTGAAGCTCTGCACCGTGATCACCGGCCCGAAGACCTCGTCCTGCACGATCTCGTCGTCCTGGCGCAAGCCGGAAACCACCGTGGGGGCGTAGAAGTAGCCACGCTCACCAACACGCGATCCACCACAGTGGACGGTCGCGTGCGCGGGAAGCCGGTCGATGAAACCGGCCACCTTCTCCAGCTGGGCGGCGCTGTTGAGCGGCCCGTAAGCGGCATCGGTGTCGCTGGGCGGACCGGTGCGGGTGTTGCGCGCCTGCTCGGTCAGCGCCGCGACGAACTCGTCGTGCAGCCCCTCCTGCACCAGCACACGGGTGGCGGCCGTGCAGTCCTGCCCGGCGTTGAAGAATCCCGCGGCGGCGATGCCTTCGGCCGCCGCCTCGACATCGGCGTCGGCGAAGACCACGGCCGGGGCCTTGCCCCCGAGCTCGAGGTGCACGCGCTTGAGGTCCTGCGCCGCCGACCCGGCGACCTCGACACCGGCCCGCACCGACCCGGTGATCGACGCCATCTGCGGCACCGGGTGCTCGACGAGACTGCGACCGGTGTCCCGATTCCCGGTTATCACGTTGAACACCCCGGCGGGCAGGTGCTCGGCGGCGATCTCGGCCAGCAACAGCGTGCTCGCGGGCGTCGTTTCGGAGGGCTTGAGCACCACCGTGTTACCCGCCGCGAGCGCGGGCGCGATCTTCCAGATCGCCATCAGCAGCGGGTAGTTCCACGGCGTCACCTGCGCGCAGACGCCGAGCGGTTCGCGGCGGATGATCGAGGTGTGCCCGGCCATGTACTCGGCCGCGGCGCGACCTTCCAACACCCGGGCCGCACCGGCGAAGAACCGCAGGTGGTCCAGCACCATCGTCATCTCTTCGGCATGCGTGAGCGCGACCGGCTTGCCGGTGTTCTCGCATTCCACGCGGACGACCTCGGTCGCGTGCGCCTCGATGGCGTCGGCGATGCGCAGCAACGTGGCCTGCCGCTGCGCCGGTGTGGTGCGCCGCCAATCCCGGAAGGCCGTCGCGGCAGCGGCCGTCGCGTTGTCCACATCGGACTCTCCGGAGAGCGCCTGAGCGGCGTAGACCTCGCCGGTCGCCGGGTCGACGACGCCCAGCGTCCGCCCGTCGACGGCTGGCACGCGGCGGCCGCCGATGAAGTTGTCGAACACTTGCCCGGTCACACAGCACCTCTTCCGTTGGTCGGCTCTGATACCGATTCCGTCGTGAACATGCTGTCGCCCCGCGCTTTCGATAGCAAGGCTCAGATTTTGTTGCTCTTTTCGTTGCGGAGATCTTGACGGGCCACAACCCGCTGCTTTCAATAGGACGCCAGACTCCCGCCCCTGCCCCTCCTTCAACGAGGTTTTGCCATGTCTGGGTTGAACGAGGCCGCGTCGCCTCCTGCGGAAAGAACCAGTCCCGAACGCCTGCCGAGGGCGCTGACCGTCTTCGGCGGCGTACTGCTGACCCTGTCCTGCATCACGCCCGCATCGTCGCTGTTCATCGTCGTACCGCCGCTCGTGCAAACCCAAGGCACGGGAGTGGTGCTGACGCTGGCGCTCTCGGCGCTGGTGTCGCTCGGCGTCGCGCTGTGCTACAGCGAGCTCGGCACCCGTTTCCCCGTCGCCGGCGGCGAGTACTCGATCGTCGCCCGGGTGCTCGGTCGCGGCGCCGGCTGGATCACCTTCGTCATGAGCCTGGCGATGATCGTCGTGGTGCCGCCGGTGATCGCGCTCGGCACAGCCGAATACCTGAGTTCCGCGCTCGAACTGCCCACCGCCGCCACCGGCGCGGTGGTGATGTTGCTGGCGACCGCGACGGCACTGCTGGACGTGCGATCGAACGCGATGGTCACCGGGATCTTCCTGGGCGTCGAAGTGCTGGCAGCCGCTCTGGTGGCGATGTTCGGCTTCGCCCACGCCCACCGACCACTCAGCACGCTCGTGGCTCCGGTCATCCCGGACGCCGCAGGCGGTTCCACACCGTTCACGCTGGGCGTGCTGCTGACCGGCCTGGCCGTCGGGATCTTCACCTTCCAGGGCTTCGGCAGCGCCGTCTACCTGTCCGAGGAGCTGAAGCAGCCGGAGCGAAGCGTCGCGCGCACCGTCATCTGGTCGCTGTTGGCAGCCATGCTGATCATCGGGCTGCCGACCGTAGCGATCGTCCTCGGCGCGCCGTCCGACGCCGACCTGGCCACCGCGGACTTCATGGCCATCGTCGAATCCTGGGGTGGCCCGGCGCTGGCGACCTTCGTCGCACTGAGCGTCGCGACGGCGATCCTCAACGCGGTGATCGTGATGGTGCTGCAGAACGCCCGCGTGCTGTACGCGTCGGCACGGGACCGGGCCTGGCCGGCACCGGCCAACCGGGCCCTGGCACGGCTGCACCCGCGCTGGAAGTCGCCGTGGGTGGCAACCCTGGTCGTCGGCGTGCCCGGCGCCGCGCTGGCCGGGCTGGTCGACATCGAGGCATTGATCGGGTTGACCGGAGTCGTCGTCGCGGGTCTGTACCTGCTGCTCGCGGTCGCAGCGTTGCGCGCCCGCGCGATGCGCGGGCACCAGGGTTGGCGCATGCCCCTGTGGCCGGCCCCCGCTGTGATCACCATCGCGGCCATCGTCTTGGCACTGGCGAACCAGAGCGGCTCCGACCTGCTGCTGACCGGCGGCCTCATGGCTCTGGCCGCCCTGTACTACACGGCGCACCTGCGGAAGCGCCCCGACACCCACTGGGTCATCATCGACAACTAGATCAGTTGTACGGGCAGTCTTCTGCAACGCTTTCCGTTGTTGGACGTCTACTATACAATAGGTTTCGCACACTACGATTAACGTGAGGTTGATCATGAGCGCGACGGAACAACCCGCCGCAACCGATACCCGCACCCTCGGCGACCGGGCCCGCGACCACCTGTGGTTGCACTTCGCCCAGCACGGCGGCTACGCCGACAGCGAGATCCCGGTCATCGTGCGCGGCGACGGCCCCTACGTCTACGACGAGCGCGGCAAGCGCTACTTCGACGGCCTGGCAGGGCTGTTCGCCGTCCAGGTCGGGCACGGCCGCGACCAACTCGCCGAGGCCGCGGCGCGGCAGACGAAGCAGCTCGCCTACTTCCCGCTGTGGTCGCACGCGCACCCCAGCGCCGTGGAACTCGCCGAGCGGGTCGCCGCCCAGGCACCCGGCGACCTCAACCGGGTGTTCTTCACCGGCGGCGGCGGCGAAGCCGTGGAAAGCGCCTGGAAGCTCGCCAAGCAGTATTTCAAGAAGACCGGAAAACCCAACAAGCACAAGGTGATCAGCCGCTCGCTCGCCTACCACGGCACCTCCCAGGGCGCCCTGTCCATCACCGGGATCCCAGGCGCCAAGCAAGACTTCGAGCCGCTGGTGCCCAGCGCGATCAAGGTGCCCAACACCAACTTCTACCGGGCCCCGGTCCACGCCGACGACCACGAGGCGTTCGGCGCCTGGGCCGCCGACGAGATCGCCCGCGCGATCGAGCGGGAGGGCCCGGACACGGTCGCCGCGGTCTTCCTGGAGCCGCTGCAGAACACCGGTGGCTGCTTCCCACCGCCACCCGGCTACTGGCAGCGGGTCCGGGAGATCTGCACCGCCTACGACGTGCTGCTGGTCTCCGACGAGGTGATCTGCGCCTTCGGCCGGCTCGGCCATGACTTCGGCGCCAACCGGTACGGGTACCAGCCGGACATCATCAACGTCGCCAAGGGGCTCACCTCCGGTTACGCGCCACTCGGCGCGATGATCGCCGACGAGCGGCTGATGCAGCCGTTCCTGGTCGACGGCAGCAGCTTCACGCACGGCTCGACCTACGGCGGGCACCCGGTGGCCTGCGCCGTCGCGCTCGCCAACCTGGACCTGATCGAATCCGAGGATCTCTACGGCCAGGTCCGCGCCAACGAGGCGAACTTCCGAGCCACCCTGGAGAAGCTGCTCGACCTGCCGATCGTCGGCGACGTCCGCGGCGCCGGGTACTTCTACGGCATCGAGCTGGTCAAGGACAAGGCCACCAAGGAGACCTTCACCGCCGACGACGCCGAACGAGTCCTGCGGGGCCACGTCTCCCCCGCCCTGTTCGAGGCCGGGCTGTACTGCCGCGCCGACGACCGGGCGGAGCCGGTCATCCAGCTGTCGCCACCGCTGATCTGCACCCAGGAGCACTTCGACGAAGTCGAGCAGATCCTGCGGTCGGTCCTCACCGACGCGTGGACCAAGCTCTGACGACCAGCACCCGGTCTCCGCTGATCAATTGCCGTTGACACGGGGACCGCGCAGAGAGCGGAAAACACCGAGATCCACCAAGAATCGCTCGGTCTTTGCCGGACGCGCGGGCTCGTAGGTGGCAGACCTGCGAGTGCCGGCACCGCGAGCCCCCGCCTCAGCGGGGCGAGGGCTCGCGGTGCATGTTCCTGCGCCGTGCGAACACCCAGTACGGGAGCACGCGCTGATAACGGCGCTGACATATGGTCTCGACTCCCCAAGACCGCTGGACAAAAATGAGCGCGCCCGGATTCTCCAGAGGTCGGAACACGGGCGCAGGGGCGGTTTTCTGCCGTGTCAGCCGCGAGCCATGCGGCGACACGGACCCGACAGCCCCAGGCGCTCGCGGCTGTGGGCGACGTCGACTGCGCCGTGACACCGCTGCTCGACGACGCGCGGGAGCAGGGCGCAACGGTCGTCGTGGTGAGCGAATACGGCATCCCCCACGCCGCACACCCCGTCGACATCAACCGCGCGCTCCGCGGAGCGGGCCTGTTGGAGGTCTACACCCAGCACGGCATGGAATACCGAACCCATGCCAAGCCGGATCCACCGATCAGCGGACGTTCAGGGATGCGGGGAGGCTTCTGGCTCGGCCTCGTCGGTGTGGCGGGCCCGGTGTTCGTCACGCCAGTAGCCCACGAGTTCGGCGTAGAGGTCACTGCGTGCAAGAAGGTCGTCGTGCGTCCCGACTTCTGGCGTGGTGCCAGAGAAGAGCAGAATGCGGTCGGCCCGTTCGGCTGAGCTGATCCGGTGCGCGATGACGATCAGCGTGCCAGGGCGCCGGGCGAAGCCGTGCTCGGCCAGCGCCTCGGCCGCAGGGTCGAGGTGGCACGTTGCCTCGTCGAGGATGACGACCCGGGCGGGACAGAGGTAGACGCGGGCCAGGGCGATCAGTTGTCGTTCGGCGGGGGACAGCCCTTCCCCGCCGGCCGGAATCGTCGCCTCGTAACCGCCGAGCCGGGCCAGCGTTTCCCCAGCACCCACTGCGGCAACCGCGTCGTCGAGGGCTTCCGTGGTGGCGTCAGGTCGCAGGTAGGTGAGGTTTTCCCGCACCGTGCCGGCGAAAACATAGGCATCCTGCGGGATGAGTGCGATCTCCCGCCGCAGCTGCTGTTCGTCGATGCATCCGAGTTCGCCACCGTCGAGCAGAATCTGTCCGTGCTGCGGTTCGGTGAGGCCGGCGAGCAGGTTCGCCAGCGTGGACTTGCCCGCCCCGCTGGGCCCGACGACGGCGAGGTGGGTGCCCTCCGGAACGTCGATGCTGAGGTTGTGGACCACGGGGCGGGCGTGCTGCGAGTAGCCGAACGTGACCCGCTGCAAGCGCATGTCGTAGCCGTCCAGCGGGGACGTCGACGAGCGGGCAGGTGTCGTTGACGGCTCGTCGGCGCACACCTCAGCGAGGCGATCCAGCACGACCCCGAGGCTGACGAGCAACGTGCTGCCCGCATTGACCAGGAACATCACCGCGGACTGGAGGCCGCCCGCGATGTAGATGACTCCCCCGGCCAGTGCACCGGTGGTCAGCATCTGCGACGAGAGCAACCACGGGGCGAGCGCCAGCAGTGAGATCAGCGGCAGATGCACGCCGAGCGTCACAACGAGCAGTCGCAGGACTCGGGTCCGCGCGAACCCGCGCAGTGCTTCCGCTTGCTCCTCGATGGCTTCCGCGACGTCGGCGGCTGCGCGTGGCTCGGCGGCCTGGGTGGCGACATCGCGGATGCCCGACACGATCGGAGCAGCCACGTTCCCGACCTGTTCGCTGCGCAGAACCACCACGCGGTAGCGCAGGAACAGAGATCGGAGCACGACGACGAACAGAGTCATCGCGAGCACGACGAACCCGCTGACGATCGCGGCCAACGTCGTGGAGAGCACCGCCAGGCCAGCGAGCGCGGCGACTCCTGCGGCGACCACCTGCCGCATGTTGCGCAGCATGGTGGACAGCAGCACCCGGACCGCTTCCACCTGCTCGGTGATCTGCGAAACGCTGGAACCTGTCACGTCGCGCTCCCCGCGCATCGCCCGGTGCAGCGATGCGGTGATCACAGCGCGGACCATCGAGTCGCGCAGCGGTTCCACGCTCAGGATCAGCCACGGATACACCTGGCGAGTTCCGAAGGCGCTGACGATCCACAGACCCGCCATGGCGGCGAGCCAGGCGAACCCCGCGAACGGCCGGCCAGCGAGGAAGCCGTCATCGATCGCCTTGGCGATCAGCACACCCGAGACGAAGGTGGGCAGAGCTTCCAGGGCCGACCACGCGACCACCCGCCGCAACGCGCGCTGGTGCGGCCGGATGTGCTGGTGCAGCAAACGCATTCCGCTTACGAGCATCACTGCTGCACCGCCGTGTCGATCTCGGCGATCGCGACGGGCTCCGGAGCGCGCGTGCCGGAGTCGTCCTCAGCAGCGGCGAACACCGCGCGGTAGCCGGGCTCGGACCAGAGCACGTGGTGCGGCGCCAGGGCCCGGATGCGGCCGTTCTCGAGCCATGCCACCAGGTCAGCACGACTGGCGGTGGCGGTTCGGTGCGCGATCACCAGCGAGGTCCGCTCGGTCCATGCCCGCCGCAGTCCCTCTGCGACCTTGACCTCGGTGGCCGTGTCCAGGCTGCTGGTCGCGTCGTCGAGCACCACCAGCCGTGCGTCCCGGAGGACCGCACGCGCCAAGCTGAGGCGCTGCAGTTCGCCGCCCGACATCGGAGCGCGGGCCAGCGGGGTGTCATAGCCGTCGGGCAGCAGGCTGATGAACTGGGCGGCTTGGGCCAACGCCGCCGCCCGTTCCACAGCGGCCAGGGACACCTGTTCCTGCCCGTAGCTGATCATGTCCGCGATGGTGTCGCCGAGCACGGCGGGCCGTTCGAACGCGTAGGTGACGGCACGCCGCAGTACCGGGAGTTCGACATCGGACACATCGGTGCCGTCGAGCAGCACCACGCCTTCGTCCGGATCCCGCAACCGCCCCACCAGCGACGTCAGCGCGGTTTTGCCCGTACCGGACCGGCCTACGATGGCCACGCTCGTGCCGGCCGGGATCGTCAGGTCGACGTGGTCGAGGACCAGCCGCGTGTCCTCCCGGACGCAGACGCCTCGCAGCTCCAGGTGGCCTCGACCAGGCGGGAGCGGGGCAGAGCGGTCGGGCGTGGTGATGGTCGGTGTCGTGTCCAGAACCTCAGCCACCCGTCCGGCCCCGATCTGACAGGTCACCATCGCGACCGCGGCGTCGAGCACTCCGACCACACCAGCGGCCAGCGCGACGTAGGAGGATGCGGCAACCAGCTCGCCCGGGGTGATGTCCCCCGCGCTCAGCGCCGACCCGCCGACGGCGAGCACGGCGACCTGCAGCAACGGAACCAGCAAGGTCAACTGCCAGCTCATGCCGCGCTGGGCCTCCCAGACGCGCCGGCCGCTCTCGTGCAACTCCTCCAGCGGTTGCACCACGCGGTCGATGTCGCGCTCGACGGTCCCACTAGCGCGGATGGTGCGTGCACCTTGATGCGCGTCGAGGAGCCGGGTCGCGATCGTCGCCTGGAGATGCTGGTACCGCTGCAGCGAGTCACCGGCCCTGGCCACGAACCGGCGGAGCAGCAGCGCGGCGAAAGGGACGCCGACCAGAAAGGTGATCGCCAGGCGCAGGTCGATCAGCACCAGCCCGGCGACCGCGCCGACGGTGGTCATCAGCGTGGCGAGCACCGATATCAGGGAGGGGAAGAAGCTGGCTGGGCTGGCGGCGTTCTCGGTGAGCCGGGACAACACCTCGCCAGCCGGGAACCGGCGTGGACCGCCGACGCCCAGCAACAGCACGTGGCCGATCAGCCGATGCCGGAGTCCCGCAGTCACTGCGCTGCCGAAATAGGAGCTGACGAGGTCGTCCACCGCCATGGCCACCGTGGTGACGCCCACCACCAGCACCAGGCGCCCGAGCGCTGCGCCGAGATCACCGCCGCGTATGGCCGCGTCGATCGCGGAGCCGATAACGGCCGGAGTGAGCACCGCCGTGACGACCTGGACAACGGTGGTCAGAGCCACCGTGGCCAGCATCCAGCGGGACTGACCAGCCGTGGATCGCAGGAGCCGACCGCCGCTGGCGCGCAGCGCGTCGGTGTTGCCCTGGTGCCGAAGCATCCGGGCGAGTCCACGAAGCTCCATTCGTGAGATCCCCTGTTTCCGCTACCGTGGCGAAGCACGCCGACGGGGCGCGGAGAGGCGATGCCTCCACCGCGCTCAGGAACCGGTGTTCCCGCCCGGTACCAGCGGGCGGGAACACCGGGCCCCCCGCCGGTCAGCTACACGAAACGCCGACACAGATGGTGTTCAGCGCCGTCAGCAGGCCGATACACGCGCAGGTCCCTCCGCCGCCCAGCTGAATCCCGTCGATCTCGATCGGGTCCGTCTCAGGCAGCTCCTGCAGCGAGGCGACCATGTCGAAGTCCTCGAGCTCCATCGTGTTCACCCCCTTCCCACGTGAGTTGCTACTGGAGCCTCCTGCCGCATCCCACCCGTCGTTGCGGTGTGGGTGAGGCAGAAGCGTTTTATCCTGCGCAGCAGCTCCGAGGGCCAGTCGGCCACCACGCCGGCGTGATTGGTGTCGAGTTCGACGTAGTCGAGGTCCGTGCCCGCGTGCCGCCCCAGCTCCAGCAGGCGGCGGTGCAGCATCCGCGACTGACGGACCGGAATGTGTTCGTCCCTGCGGCCGTGGACGAGCAGCAGCGGAGCTCGAAGCGACGCGCAGAGGCTCAGCACGTCGCCCTGCTGCTGGTTCTCGTTCAGCCCGCCGAGCTCTCCGATGCGGTCGCGAACGGCATCGGCGGCGTCGACGTGCAGTGCGGCCGGGGACAACAACGGTGCCAGCGCGACGCAACCGGACCAGCTGTCCGGATCGGCGCATGCTGCCAGCAGCGCGAGATAGGCGCCGTAACTGACGCCCAGCACGATCGGAGCCGGCAGCCCGCTGCGTCGGCGATCCCGTTCCAGGCGGGCGCACAGGTGCCGGACGTCGTCGAGATCGGGGCCTCCCCACTTGCCCAGTGCGGAGCGCAGGTGCTCCTCGCCGTAGCCGGTGCTGCCCCGGCAGTTGGGTGCGAGCACGGTCATGCCTGCGGAGGCGAGGGAGTGAAACAGCGGATCGAACTCGAAACCCCACGCGGACAGCGGTCCGCCGTGCAGGGCGACGACGAGCCGTTCGCGGTACCGCCAGCCCGTTCCGCCGTGGACGATCGCTTCGATCGGTCCGGCTGCGCCGTCCAGCTCGACGAGTTCGGCGTCGGCGCTCGCGCAGCTGCTCGTCGTCGCCTGGTGCAGCGACCAGGCAGGCTTCGCGGCGCTCCGGTCATCGAACCGCAGGGTGGCGAGGGTGCGGGGATGCGCGGGCTGTGAGAACGGGACACGAACGACGTCTCCGGCCCAGCAAGCCGGGGAGCTGACTATCCCGCGTGGACTGTCCAGCGGAGTCAGGCTGTCGTTGGCTGGTGTGTAGACGAACAGCCGTGAGACAGCCCCCGCCCGCTCGTGCACGAGCACCCGCTCACCTCGATCGTCAACGGCCAGCGGATGTCTCGGATAGCCCCGGCGGTGCAGGGCCTCGGGGAAGTGCACCGTCCGCTGACCGAGGACGCCCCAGCCGAGCCGGGGCTCGCCCGACGCGTTGCTGCTCACGACCAGCAGTCGTGTTGCGGGGGAGCAGAGCAGGATTTGGTCCGTGCTCGCCTCCGACATGAACCAAGTGCGCCGCCAGCTGCCGTCGCTGAGATCGACGACGATCCCGTGCTGCCGGCCGCCGCGCGGAGTCTGGTTGATAGCCAGCGCCCGGCCGGCCTCATCGATCCACGCACCCCCGGAGAGCCGGCCGGGGAGCCGGACGATCCGCTCGATGCCCGGTGGCGCAGCGCCGAGCCGCCAGATCGTCGATCGATCCGCATCGTCCACGGTGACGGCGAGCCCGGGCGCGGACCACCCAGCGGGGCCCGGCAGCAGATAACCGCCGAGCGCGGTCAGGGAGCCAAGCCTGTGCCCATCCGTTCCGGGTATCCCCTCAGCGGTGGCGGGGTACATCGTGATCTCGTGGCGTTGTGACCCGCACTGCTGCCACAGCACCAGTGAGCCGTCGTCGAGCGGGAGCAGCCTGGTGGCCCGATCGAGAGCCAAACCAGCGATCTGCCTCTGGACGACCTCCCCGGCGCCGAGCTGCCAGCTCTCCAACAGGGCGGTGTCTCCCGCCACGGCCACGGACGCGGCGCGGAGCCCGCGCGGGGAGAAGGCGAACCCCATGCGCGCGGAGATCTCGGTCCCTGCCGGTCCGTTCGTGCTCACGTCGGCCTACTGGGTTGCAGGAGCTCGTCAGCCATCCACATGCGTGGCGTGCGGTATCGCAGGCGCAGCAGGAAGGCGAGCACACCTGTCATGCCATCGCCCCAGCTGCTGGTGAGACCACCTCGTTCGTCGGGGAACACCACGCGGCTGTTGTGGTGTGTTCGGCAGCTGTGGACGAGCCGCGCCACCTGGTGCGCCATGCCGTCGTAGATGCCAGCGCCGGTCGCTTCCCGCATGTCGAGGAGGAAGTCCCCGTTGCCCGCGAGCCCGTGGCACTGCGCGAGCCCGGCGCGTGCCGAGTGCTCCATGACGGCGCGGGCGGCCATGCTCGCGTAGCTGCCGAAGCGCTCGTGGCCCGTGACGCGGAACAGCCGTGCCAGGAAGGTCCCGATGCCGGACGCGCCGTGACACCAGTGCGGGGCGGTCGCGGCATCATCCGATCCCGCACCCCACTGGGCCACGTCCCGGTCGACGATCGCGTGGCCGATCAACGTGTCGCCGGTGCGTACCGCCAGTGCCATCAGGTCTTCGCGGCCGGTCGCGAGTGCGGCGGCCAGCAGGAAGTAACCCACGCCCGCCGTGCCGTGGGCAAAGCCGTAGTACCGGCGGCCCGCCAGATGTGAGTGGTGCTCGGCCGGTGTTCCCCAGCTGACACCGTCAGCCTCCTCGGACGCGCTGAGCACGAGTTCGTCGGCCGACCGGTTCGCTTTCCGGAGCAGTTCGTCGTCGCCGGTGAGCGACCACAGGTGCAGCAGCGTCAGCCCGATTCCCGCGGTTCCATGAGTGATGTCCGGGTTCGTCACGGACACGGGAAGATCGATGGCGAGTTTGAGCGCCTCAGTCCGCAGCCGGTCCGCGCCGAGCTGTTCTCCTGCCTCGAACAGTGACCACGCGATGCCCGCCTCACCGAAGTACAAGCCGGGCGGCCGTTGATCATCGGCCGGCAACCGCTGTGCGATCCAGTCGCCTGCGGCGGTCACCGCAGGCCCCAGCCTCGGGTCGTCAGAAGCACCGAACTGCAGGCAACGGGTGAGCACGCCGAGAACACCTGCGGCGCCGTGCTGCACGCTGCACGGGTCGGGCGCGCCGTGGGCGCACGACACCGGCCACAGCGTCTGCGCATCGGGTGTCATCGAGCTCAGCAGGTGACCGACAACGCCGTCGACGGCGTGCTGCCAGCACTGGTCGTCGAGCCTCGGTTCGGAGGCGCCAGCCCGTGCCTGCCGGGCATTCCGCGGCGCGGCCCCGTTCGCAGTGGCGAGCACCTGGTCGACCCGCGCGGGTTCCGGGCGCCTGCGCGGGTCGGGATGCATCAGTTCGAGGATCAGCCTCCGCAGGTCGTCGGGCAGGCCGGAGGGTTCCCACCGGACGTCCAGCCACTCGGCCAAGCCGTGCTGCGGGTACGGCTCCCCGGTATCGCCTTCGATCATGCCGGGTACGTTGCCGAAGGCGAGAAAGCAGAGCGTTGCGCCGAGACTGAAGTAGTCGGCCCGTTCGTTCGGGGACTCACCGTGGAACTGCTCCGGGGCGCTGAAGCCGGGGGTGCCCACCTTCAGCGGTGCGTCATCCTTCTCGCCGGTGGGCACGGCGAGCTCCAGGTCGATCAGCTTGAGCTGTCCGTCGGGCAGCACCATGATGTTGCTGGGGTTGAAGTCCCGCAGTATCAGACCAGCGTCGTGGGCGGATTCCAGCAGAGCCGCGACCCGTCCGGTCATCGTGAGAGCTTGCGGGATATCACGCCGCCAGCCGCCCGCGCGGATCTGCCCGGGGATCCACTCGCGAAGGGACACGCCCGGTACCAGCTCCTCGGCTAGGAACAAGTGCTGGCTCTGCTCGAAGAGCGCGAGCACCTGGGGAGCCAAACCCAGTGGCGCGACCAGCTCGAGCGCGTGGGCCTCGGCCCGCAGCCGGTCTCGTTCGTCGCGTCCGGTGCGGTCCGCCCCGACGTGCGGCCGTGCCTCCTTGACGATCACGGCGTTGCCGGTGTGGGTGTCGGTCGTCCGATAGACGCCACCGCGATTGGTGTGCCGGATCGCCTCGCGAGCGAGAAATCGTTTGCCGATCAGCACGCCGCCTTGCGCAGCGTGCTTGTCGCTGTCCGCCTGGCGCAGTGCCGGATCCGGGGCGTTGGGGAACGGGCACGAAACCCACGGCGGCGGGGAGTACTTCCCGGCCCGGCGGTCCTCCACCGGATTGCCGTCCGGGTCCTCGATCACCCACGCGTAGAAGCCGTCGTTGGAGAAACGCCTCTGTTCGATGAAGGCGCCGTACCGGTAGTGCACCAGACTTCCCGGCGAGTACGGCCGGTCCGACAGCACACGCGGACCCGCCAGTCCGTCCGTCGCTTCGTGAAGTTCCGCCGCCAGCCGGACTGCCTCATCGTCGCTGGCCGGGTAGATCGTCAGGAACTTCCCGGAGTGGCCACGTGAGGTGTGGCGGTCGTTGAGCAACGCCACATGGTCCAGCGTGCGAGCAAATTTGAAGGCCGACTCGGATTCCAGCAGCACTGGCAGGGAACGGGTCAGGACATCCTGTGCCGAGGCAAGGGTTGCCGAGATGTGCAGCTTCCAGCCTTGGGAGCGCTGGACCGCGCTGCCTGGTGCCACCGTGCACCAGGTGCCGCCCTTGCTCACGGTCCACCGAGCTGGCTCCGACGACGTGCGCAGCCCTGTGTCGAGCACATCGGTGAGCGTGGAGTCGTCGACCGCACCCAGGGACCTCGGCCCGAACAGGCTGAAGTTGAACTCCGCCAGCCGCGGGCTGTCCGCCGCGCGCGCGTCACGACCGGACGCACGCGCGGTGTCGTCATCGGAACAGTCAGGTGACACCCCAGCCATGCGGTCTCCAGCGTTGCTCGGTCGTACGCGTTCGAGAACCTCGCCAACAGGCTAGGAAAGGAAACTCCGCAAGGCTTTGTGGACCGCCTTCACCACCGATCAGGCAAGTGCCGTCGAGAGGGACGAAACGCGCAGCTCTCCGGACTGCGTGGGCAAGCGAGGAGGGAAAATGGCCGCTCAAACGTTCACTCGTTCGGGTGTCCGAACCCCGTTCTCGTCGTGGCGAGCCAGCTTGGATTTCCGGCGAAAGCCCGGCAGATCACGCCCTACCGCAACGTGGATCTGTCACATCCCTCTGCCAAGCCACGACGTGACGGTCCTGCGCAGCGCCAGCAGAGATCACGAAGTGACGCTGGAGCACCAGTTGAGCGCTTGTCGGCTGGCTCGTCGGAGTCGTGCATTGCCTGGTTCGGGACTGGAACCGGTGTTTGCGCGCCACTGAGCGTCCCGAAACGACCCGGTACAACTACCTGCTCGCGGTGGTCCAGCTCGGAAGATACGTCGCAGCCAACGGCGACGACGATGCTGCCGAGGGCACGGCGAATACGTCGCGTGCGGATGTGGAGTCCTTCCTTCCAGGCGTGGGTGATCGAGACTCGTTCGACTGCAACCGCTCTCAACAAGCACAAGCGCCTGCAGCAGTTCTTTCAGTGGTTGGCCGAGGATGAGCGGGCTGTGGAGCGATCTCCTGCGGATGGGGTTCGTCCGCCGCAGCAGCCGACGAAGCTGGCCCCCGTCACCAGTACCGATGACACAACGCGGTTGCTGGAATCGTGCAATGGATCTGGGTTCATGAATCTTCGTGACCAGGCGATGATTCGCTTGTACTGCAACACCAGGGCACGACTGTCCGAAGTGGCCAATCTGCACGTGGACGACATCGACTGGAACACGGATTCACTGGTTTACCAAGGCAAGGGCGGTAAAGAACGCCGTGTCCGCATGGGTCCCAAGACTGCACGTGCGTTGAGTCGATACCTGCGGGCACCTTCGCGGCACTGCGGTTCAGAACGTCCTGAGCTCTGGCTCGCTGCGCGCGGTGGAGTCCCGCTGAAGGCCAGCGGTATCAAGTTGCGCCTGCGTCGCCTGGGGGAACGTGCCGGAATCAGAGGATGAGGATCGGTGACGATGCCTGAGCGCGCAGAACTCACACCCGAACAAACGCCGGCGCGCCCGTCCAGCACAGATCGGGCAGGTGCGCACCGCTGCGCTTGAACCGGGCCCGCACATGGCGGCTCAACACGCGAGCCGCACGGGCACCGATGCGCACCCGGCGGTCATTGGGGCGCTTGCCGTGAAAGACCACTGTCTCGAGACCGAGATCGTCAATGTCGGCGTCCCGGAGGGATTCGCGCGCCTGTTCGGCGAGCGCCCCTTACCACGGCCCTGAAGAGCTCCGGCACCGCGGACACCTCCCGGCACTCCCCCTCGATGCACGACAGCGGGAAATCCACAGGAACATGGGCGTCTAGGAGCTGTTTAGGAACCGATCTTGGTGAGGCTGCGGAGCCAGATGTCGATGGTGGCGACGTGCACGGTGGCTTCGTAGCGGAGGGCGAGTTTGTCGTACCGGCAGGCCACGGCACGGTGGTGTT
>NZ_SMKS01000064.1:0-33356 GCF_004348435.1 Saccharopolyspora terrae
TGCCCGTCTCGGTCAGCGGAGCGTTACGGTGACACACGAGGACCTCCTGGTGATCGGTGCAGATTGTGGTGATCCACACCGAACCCGGAGGTCCTCACTCATTCCAAGATCATCCGACCCCGTGTCAACCGTTCACAACCTCCCAAGGCACTACAACTAGGAACCTGGGGGTCGGCGCGGCGAGGAAACTCCCTTTCCTCTCCGCGCCGCCTAACTTCCATCGCGCCTGGCGGTGGGCCTTCAGGAGCGGTGAGGAGGGGAGCCGCTCCGCCCTCTCGCGATCGCGGAACCGGGATACTCGACACGGAGGACTTGGCCGGGAGGATTACTCACGGCACAATCTACTCCCGAGTAGGTTTCACGGACGAGGGGTGACCGAGTGAGCGCTTTGCGGCGAATGCCCAGTTTTCTTGCCAACCACGCCGCACCGGCACTGCACACCTTGTTCGTGCTGGTCAAACAAGGCGTCGTCCGGCCCATGAGGCCGGACAAGCTGGTGCGCATCGCGCTGGCCTACCGCCGGTGGGGCATCACCCTGCCGCTCGGCTTCGCCGTCGGCGCCGCCCGCCACCCCGATCGCCCCGCTGTGATCGACGAGCGCGGCGCGCTCAGCTACGCCGAACTCGCCACCCGCACCACCCGCCTGGCCGCCGCGCTGCGCGACCGCGTGCCCGGCAAGACCCGCATCGGCGTGCTCACCCGCAACCACCACGGCCCCGTCGAGGTCATCGTCGCCGCGGCGAAGCTCGGCGTCGACGTGGTGCTGCTCAACGTCGGGCTCAGCACCCGCCAGCTCGCCGACGTGCTCGCCGAGCAGGACGTCAGCGTGCTCGTCCTCGACGAGGAGTTCGCCGGGCACCTGCAGGACCTGCCCGGCGACCTCGACGTCGTCCTCGGCTGGGCCGACGGACCCACCGAGCACAACACCCTCGACCACCTCATCGCCACCGGCACCGGCAAGCAGGTGCCGCGGCCCAAGCGGCACTCGCGGCTGATCGTGCTCACCTCCGGCACCACCGGCACGCCCAAGGGCGCCCGCCGCCCCGACCCGCCGAGCCTGAACCCGGCCGGCGCGGTGTTCTCCCGCATCCCGCTGCGAGCGGGCGAGCGCGTGCTGCTCAGCGCTCCCCTGTTCCACACCTGGGGCATCGCCGGATTCCAGCTCTCCGCCGTCCTCGGCGCCACCCTGGTGCTGCGCCGCAAGTTCGACGCGATCGACGCGCTGCGCACCATCCAGCGGCACCGCGTCGGCGGCATGTTCGGCGTCCCGGTCATGCTCCAGCGGATGCTCGACCTGCCCGCCGAGGAGCGCGAGCGCTTCGACACCTCGTCGCTGCGCGTCGTCGCCGCCAGCGGCTCCGCGCTGCCCGGTGACCTGGCCACCACCTTCCAGCGCGCCTTCGGCCCGGTCCTCTACAACCTCTACGGCTCCACGGAGGTCTCCTGGGTGAGCATCGCCACCCCCGCCGACCTGCGGGCCGCACCGTCCTCGGCCGGGCGGCCGCCGCGCGGCACCACCGTGCGCATCCTCGACGACAACGGCGAACCCGTCCGCCGCGGTGAGACCGGCCGGATCTTCGCCGGCAACGACATGCTGTTCGACGGCTACACCAACGGCAACAGCCGCGAACGCCGCGAAGGGCTCATGTCCACCGGCGACCTGGGCAGGTTCGACCACTCCGGGCGGTTGTTCATCGCCGGCCGCGAGGACGACATGATCATCTCCGGCGGCGAGAACATCTACCCCAAGGAAGCCGAGGACGCCATCGTCGGCATCGCCGAGGTCTCCGAAGCCGCCGTCATCGGGGTCGACGACGCCGACTTCGGCCAGCGCCTGGCCGCGTTCGTCGTCCCGCGCGAGAAGGGCTCCATGGACGCCGACCAGGTGCGCGACCACGTCCGCAGCCGGGTGTCGAAGTTCGCCGTCCCCCGCGACGTGATCTTCCTCGACGAGCTCCCCCGCAACGCCACCGGCAAGGTCGTTCCCCGCGAACTCCGGACGCACCTCGACGGGTAGCCCCGAAGCTTTCGATCCCGACACTCTTCCCGCGATCAACCGGTCGCGGGAGTTAGGCTGCGTCGAGTGAATGACCGTCTAGTGTGGATCGACTGCGAAATGACCGGGCTGGAGCTCGGCAAGGACGCGTTGATCGAGATCGCCGCCCTGGTCACGGACGCGGACCTCAACATCCTCGGCGAAGGCGTGGACATCGTCATCCACGCCGACGACGACGCCCTCTCGGGCATGCCCGAGGTCGTGCGCGACATGCACGACCGCTCGGGGCTCACCGAGGAGGTCCGCGCATCCCAGGTGACCCTCGCCGAAGCAGAGCAGCAGGTCCTGGAGTACATCCGGCAGTACGTGCCCGACGTGCGGTCCGCGCCGCTGGCGGGCAACTCCATCGCCACCGACCGCGGGTTCATCGCGCGCGACATGCCGCAGCTCGACGCGCACCTGCACTACCGGATGGTCGACGTCTCCTCCATCAAGGAGCTCTGCCGGCGCTGGTACCCGCGCATCTACTACGCGCAGCCGGAGAAGGGACTCGCCCACCGCGCGCTGGCCGACATCCGCGAATCCATCCGCGAGCTCGCGTACTACCGGCGCACCGCGTTCGTCCCGCACCCCGGTCCGAGCAGCGAGCAGGCCCAGGCCGTCGCCGCCGAACTGCTCAGCGACCCCGGTGGGGTCAGCGGGACCACGCGAGCCCGCGAGCAGTCCTGAGGACCCGCTGAGCTGCTCGGACGCGAAAACCGGAGGCGGTGGAAATCCCGTGGCGGGCACACGCTAGGATGGTTTCCGTTGCTCCGGACGGGGCCCGACAGGGCCGGTCCGAGCGGCCGAGGTGGGTGTAGCTCAGTCGGTAGAGCACTGGGTTGTGGTCCCAGGTGTCGCGGGTTCGATTCCCGTCACTCACCCTAGAGAAAGATGCAGGTCAAAGCTCCGGCCGACTGCCATACAGGCAGTCGGCCGGAGCTTTTTGATCTGATGATGTCCGATTTTGGGAGCGAAATGGGAGTGGAACTCCGCGATTACGCCTCCCGGTAGGGCGTCAGCAGCTCGTCCAGGACCGGAACCGGCGACTGTGACGACAGCCTCACGCGGGTCTTCAGAGCCTCATCCCAGAGCTGCGGCAGAACCGCCATGAGCTGGGCTCGCATCTCCGGTGTCGGGTGGGCGTAGGTGCCGCGCATCCCGGGCACTTCGTGGCCCATCCGTTCGGACTGAAGCACGTAGTGCACTCCCGCGTTGTCCATCATCGGCTGGTGTCCGTGTCGGAGCCCGTGCGGTGTGAGTCCAGGGATCAACGGGACCCAGGACGCCACCGGCACATCGGCAGCGGGACGCGCCCCCGTACCCGTGCACTCCGCGCCATCCGGACCGTCGTGGGCGATCAAGGTGCCGTCGAGGCGGAGCAGCTGCGTCTTCTCGCACGACGCACACCTCCCGCGCCCGTCATCGACGTGCACCAACCGCGGTCGGCCCCGGCCCACAGGCGGGATGAAGGGCTTGTCGGGCTCAGCGGCTGGCCACGGCTGCACAGGACGCCCCGGAAAGCCTTCGCTGACGTCCGCCAGAACCGGCCGGGCCGGACGCTTCGTCCGTCCCGGATACCAACCGTTCGCCGCCGGCCGGAAGCGCCGCGTGGCGTAGTTCGACCGGCGGAAGTGCGCCCGGTCCGAGGACAGGAACAGGTACTCCGCGCCCGGGCACCACTCCCCCGTGCCCGCGCAGTCACACCGCTGCGGCTTGACCCTGCCCAACAGGTCGTCGAGGAAGGGCGGGCTGTCGATGGTGCGCATCGAGCCGTCCTTGGGACGCCCCAGGTAGAACTGCCCGTCGAGCTCGTAGAGCTTCCAGTTCACCTCGATCTTTCCCGGGCTGAGGGCCGACGGGGCGAGCGCCATCAACTCACTCCAGCGCATGCCGGTGTACGCCGCAGTCACGACCAGGATGAAGTCGAGATCGTCGCCCGACAGCAGGGCGCACCGCTCGGCCAGCAGCAGCGCCTGAGTGGGAGCCGCCCACGCCCGTTCCCGCTGCTCCGCCTCGGCGATGCGCCGCTGCCCCTTCTTGCCCTTGCCCCGCTTCCTCGCAGCGGGGTTGGTCGACAGGTAGCGCGGAATCGCGTCGTTGAGCAGGTTGGTCAGCGTGGACCGCGCTTCCTGCGCGGTCCGGCGAGATACGGGGAGACCGCGTTCCCACTTCGCGATCTCCTCGGGTGCGTGCTCCAGCGCTCGGAGGTCCCAGTCACCGAACGTCGGCAGGATGTGCATCTCGATGTGGTAGCGGTAGCTATCCAAGGTGGACAGCTCCAGATCGAGGCTGGGGAACCACACGTTGACCCACTCGGTCAGCGTCATGCTCGCTTCACGAGGGTCGCGGTACGTGTTGTTCCGGATCGCTGCTTCCTGGTCCTGCGCGTACTCGACCGCCGCCGACTTCCTCTCGAAGCCCGAGCGGGATTCAAGCCGGCCGTCCGGCCCGTGCCAGCGTGCACGCCAGAACTTCCCACGCTTTTCTGCGTAAGCCACCAGTGGTTCCTCTCGTTCCGGTTCTCAGGAAGCCCGACGCTGTCGGGGACGTAGCGGCACGAACCCGTCCGGCGGCTGCCGCACAGCCACGCGCGGACGCCGCTTACGCCGCTCAGTGCTGATCGAGGACACACCCGCCGGCTGCTCGTTCAGGCGCACGATCTCGGCCAGGTGCTCAGGCGTGAAGCGGTACTGGCCGCTCAACATCACGAACGGGACCTGTCTCCGCGCGCAGCGGCGCTCCAGCCAACTCACCTTGACCTTCAGGAGCTCCGCCGCTTCCTGCTTCGTGTAGAGCTGGAGCTCGCTACCGTCGCTGATACTCACTGTGACTCCCTGGTGAGCTCGAATGAGGCTGGAACAGTGGTGGGGATTTCTGGGCTGGGGATTGGCGTTTTAAACCCGCAAACCTGCAAAACTGGGTTTGATCTGGGGTTTTGTTTGCGGGTTTGGTGCGGGTTTGCGGGTTTGGAGTGCTGGGTTTTGCGGGTTTGCGGGTTTGGTGGTGGACGTGGCGGGTTTGGCCCCCGTCCCTGTCCCGGCTTCTTTTTCCTGTTCAGTGGTGGTTTCTGCGGGTTTGCGGGTTTGCGGGTTTGTTTCGGGGGGTCAAGAAGTTCCGTCCTGGCGTTCGACCCAGTACTGGTGGCTGCTGGCGTGCGTGTCGTACACGCTCCGTAGCACGATGTCGCCGCGCCACCTCCCGACTTGACCAGTGAGCTTGCGTCCGAGGGACCTCGTGGACAGCAGCTTTCCGGCCTCGGTTGTGGGGAAGGTGCCTTGCCAGGGGCCATCCCCAGTGCCCAGGACCTCTTCTGCGGTGGCGCGCAGGGCTTTTGTACCGATTGGCGTCGATCCGTGGAGCTGGTGCCAGCGCAGCAGGAATGCGCGCCACTCAGCGGCGTCGTCATCGAGGACACGGTTGTCTTCGGCGTTGGCCAGGAAGTGCCCGATGCCGTGGTGTTCGAGGAATCCGCCGAGGTGCTGTGCCCAGCGGGTGAACTGCCGCATCTGCGGGACGCTGGTTGAGATCGGGGCGCCGGCGGCTGTCCAGTCGAGGATGAGCACCAGAAGGTGGCGCAGGACGGTGGCTTGGTTGGCGGGGTCGAGGATCCAGGTGTCGAGGTTGGGGATGGTGAATCCGCTGCGGGCTTCGGGGCGGGGGCAGTCGGGGTCGAGGCGGATCCACACGCTGCGGGAGGCCATGTCGCCGCCGACGCGGAGGTTGTTGCCGGTGGCCAGCCACAACCGGTCGTTCTCGAACGAGGGTGCCGAGTTCGTGCCCAGCTTGCGGTCGGTCCAGGTCCGCTCGGTCACCAGGTGCGCGAGCACGGCGGAGTTGATGACGTGGCCTTCTTCGAGGTTGTCGAACACGACCACGCCGGTCTGGTCAGCCAGGACGGACGTGATGGATTTGCGCAGTTCCTCGTCGGAGTCGGTCCAGGTGAGCACGCGTTGTCCGGAGAGCATTCCCGCGCAGCCCGACAGGATGGTCTTGCCTGAGCCGGGCATGGTGGCGTCGATGACGCCGAACGGGGACAGCGCACGGGTAAACGGGCGCAGGATCGGTGTGGCCAGCAGGCCGAGGTAGTTCGCCCTGTCCGCCAGCGTCTTCCAGGGAAAGTCGCGCAGGAACGTGTTCAGCAGGAACTCCTTCGCCGCTTCCACGTCTTCCTGCGTGGGCTGGTCGGGCACCGGTTCGAGGTGGCTGCGCCCTGCCAGTAGGAACCCGGTGGCCGGGTCGTAGCCGGGCTGCTGCAACAGCGTCCCGTCGGGCCGGAGCACGGGTGTGGAGATGATCCGTCGCAGAACCGGCAGGTCGGGCCAGGAACGGCGCGAGAGCACCGCCCCGAGTGCTGATTGCGCTGGGGTTTTCTCGACCTCGATGTGGTTGCCTTGCTTGTCGACCTCCGGGCACACGACGTTGAGGTGCTCGGCCAGCAGGCTTGCCAGCAGCGACCGGTCCAGCCGCACCGCCGACAGGGGCAGGCTGACGTCGTCGTCGCCGGCGGTCGGGTCCCCAGCGCCAGAGACGGCCTCGACGAGCACGGGGGCGCCGTCTTGGACGTAGGTGTCGGGCAGCAGCCGGGATCCGACCGCGGTGGTGAGCACGCGGATGGCGTCGGGGTTGGTGCTGATGCGGACCTTCGGGCGTCCGTCGTCGCCGACCGGCCACACCGACGGCCGGGAGGGGGTGGCGTGGGCTTCGGTCATGCCGCATCACCCCGGACACCGATCGAGCGGGGGTTGCGGGCCGCGCAGCGGAACCCGGAGGTGATCGTGGCGTCGATCTGGGCCGGGGTCCACGGCTCGTTCGGGCGGGTCAGCGGAAGCCGGGACATAGCGTGGTGCAACGCCTCCCGCACCACGGTCTCCTCGACCGCTCCCCCGGCCACCAGCCGCCCGAGGGCGAGGGCGGCGGTGAACAGGGCCTGGTTCTGCGCGCCTGTACCGGTCGCTGCGAGCCGGTCGCACTCGTTGCGGACCGCGGCGGCCACGTAGCGGGAGGCGCGCACAGCGGGGATCTCACGAGGCGCTGAAACCGTCGCTGGGGGCTTGGGAGCGAGGGCCTGGACCAACCAGGCGGGCAACTCCACCGGTTCGGAATCGTCGATGAGCTCGTAGACCCCGTCGGGGGTGATCGAGCCCGGGGCGACGACGTAGCCGCCCCCGGCGCGGGTGTCGATGAGCGGCCCGAGCCCACCGTGGTCGCCGTTGGTGTTGCGCAGCCACATCCCAGCTGGGGCGCGGAAGTAGAAGTGCCGTCCCCCGCTCGGAGTCGCCACCGTGAAAGTCGCCGGCATCGTCACCGCGGCCTGGTCGGCGAGCACGGTCAGGACCTCGAGGCCGCTGGCGACCCCCCTGCTGTTCCAGCCTTCCGGCCAGGACCAGCCGGGCTTGGGCTGGTCGCAGTCCACGACCAGCAGCCCCGACGGGCCGGTGGCGACCGCGACGTTGAACGCCGCGGTCGACCAGCACGCCCACACCCGCGAGGCATCCGAGGTCGCGCGCTGCTCCCAGCCCTGGTGTCCACCGGCGCAGATGCCGGTGGCGGGGCAGTCTTTCCGCCCGTGCAGGGCCGGGCTGCGCTTCGTGCGCGGCCGCAGCGGGAACACCTTCCAGCCCCGCTCCGCCAGCAGCAGCGCCCGATCACGCAACTGCCCGGCAACAGCGCTGGGGGCCTGGTGTGTGGTCACGAGAGTTCACCTCCACAAAGGACATTGGTCGGCAAGGGCGGGCAGCGTCAGCCCTGCTGGTAGAGGGGGTGGCAGTCCGGGCACAGCCACCGCCGCTCGTCGATCCGCCGCCACTCATCGGCGGTGGCCATCTCCTCCAGCAGGGCTCGGTTGGCAAGCCGGACCGGGCCAACGGGATCGAAGTAGGCCAGGACCTCCGGGCAGTCGCGGTGGGCGCAGGCCAGTTCCCACTCGCTGTCCACGCCGCGCTGGACGGTGATGTCGACGACCGCACCCCGGCGTTGCGACGGGTCGTGCAGGCCGTGTGCCACGCCCAGCTCAACCGCGACGTCCTCGGCATCGGCGTAGGTGACGTCCGCGTAGGCCTCGACCTCGTTGCCCTCGGCGTCGCGCAAGACGACCTGCCATGCGGGCGTGCACCGTCGCCAGCTGCTGACCTTCGGGCACACCGGCCGGCCGTCCTCGACTGCCCGCTCCAATTCACACGCCACTGCCCGGACGGTTTCCCGAACGCCGTACTGGTCGCGGAGCTCGGCGGCTGGCAGCGTCCAGTCGATGCCGTACTCGCCGAGGATCACCGCGGCATCGCGGACGTGTCCCGGAGCGCCGCCGGTGACGCCGCTGAAGACCTGGCACCCGGACGCGACGTGGACCAGGCCCCATTGGCCGGTGAACCGCCACTGCCCGGTCACGATGTCGCGGCGCAGCCGCGGCGCGACCGCCAGGCCGGGAACCGGGGTCGGCTCCACAATCCCGACGACCTGGTTCTTGCCCAGCTGCAGCGGGATTCGGTTCGGAACCTCGGGACGTGTGCGGGGATCGGTGTGGGTGTGCATCGTGGGTGTTCCCTTCAACATGGCCGATGGCCTCATGCGGCGGTCTTCTCGGTGCTGGTGGCAGGGGTGTGTCCGAGGGCGTGGGCGATGGCTCCGAGCAGGTGCTCGGCGGCGGGTGGGGTGACGGCGTTGCCGAGTTGGCGGACGCGTTCGCGGCGGGTGCCGCGCACGTCGTAGTCGTCGCGGAAGGCCATCGCTCGCTGGATTTCGGCGGGCTGGAGCATCCGGAACTGGCAGTCCTCAGCTCGCACACGGGGCTGGGGTTCGGGGTGCTGGACGAGTCCGTGGTGGTTGCCGTTGGCGGTCACCGTGGCCAGCGGCTGGGTTACGTGCCGCGCGCTGGACCCGCCGCCTCGGAGTTCGGCGACGAATGCCAGGCCGTGGCGGTCGTGGGTGGTGACCGTGGGCAGCGGCTCGTCGGCCGGGAGGGCGGTGCCGGTGCGGTAGTACGGGACGACCAGGGCGGTTTCGTTGCGGGCGGTCTGGGTGCGCAGCGGCTCCCAGCTGGGGCGGGCCTGTTTGCCCTCGCGGCCTTCGACCGGCACCAGCAGGCCCTCGGTCTCGCGGGTGGTGCGGGTGCGCATCGGGTCGGTGACCGGGGTTCCGGTCTGGTTCCAGGTCCCGCCGGAGGGCACCAACTGCGGCACCTGTGCGTAACGCCGTAGGCCTTCCTCGATGCGCCGCAACGTGGCGGCCTTCAGCGGCCGGTCTCGGTCGCCGATGCGCTGTCCCGGCAGCGACCAGTCGATCGCCGAGGCGGCCGGGAGGGCGTAGGGCTCGACGTCGATGTGGCAGCGCGGGGTTGGGCAGCGGTAGACGTACTGGGATCGGTAGCGGCCCCAGGCCTTGCCGTTCTTGAACACCTGCACCGCGGCCACATCCCGCTCGCACGAGCTGCACCAGGCCAGCGGCCGCGGCTGCACGTTGGGCTCGGGGTCGCCTTCCTTGGTGAACACCACGTACAGCCGGTCCCGGCTCTGCGGTGCACGCGGGGCGTTGACCGTGGGGGCGTGCATGGAGTTGAGGAACACCAGCTGGTGGCGGTAGCCGAGGCAGGACATGGCGTGCAGCCAGGCCGGCCACATCGACCACTTGCCCGCGTCCACCACGTTTTCCACCACGATCGCGCGGTAGCCGTGGTGCTCGGCGAAGCGGGGGACGTCCCACATCGTCGCCCGGCTGCGTTCGGCTGCCTCGGTGGGCAGGGTCTCGCCGAACAGGTCGGGCTGGGCGGCTCGGCGGCGGCCCTGGGCGATGGAGTGGTTGGTGCACTCCGGCGAGGCCCACAGCAGATCCGTGGTCGGGTAGCGGCGGACGTCGACCTGGGAAATGTCGGCGCAGTCGTGCGCGGCCTCGGGGAAGTTCGCGGCGTGCGACTCGACCGCGAGCTGCCAGTGGTTGGCGGCGATGGTCAGGTCGATGCCGGGCACGGCGGTGGCCCCGAGTGCGGAGCCTCCGGCGCCGCAGAACAGGTCGGTGAGGGTGAGCATCGATCCTCCAAATGTCACTGTGTGTAGCTGCCGTGGGGCGTGTTGGGGGAAGGGAACGGCGAGGGAGGCGGGAGGGAATTCGGGTGGAGCAAGGGAGAATTCCCTGCGGCGTTCTCTTTGGCCGTTCCCTGGGGTTGAACTGGTGGTTTGAGCTGGAAGGGAGTCAGGGAGCCGGTGTGTTCCGGCTGCCTGGCACCGCCTGTTGGGCGGTGTTTTGGCTAGCTGGGCTCGTTCTCTCCCTCGCGGGCGGCGAGGGCGGCGTGAACACGGTGCGTGTACACGGTGGGGATGCCGTCGGCCTTCTTGACGTCGACGCCGACCTCGGCGAGCTGGGTCTTGAGCTTGCCGCCGTCGAGGGACTGGTAGGCCCGGTGGTTGGGGGCGAGCTTGCGCAGGCGGGCGACGACGTCGGTGGCCTTGACCTTGTCGGCGTCCTCCAGCACGGTCGCGACGTCGTCGAGCAGGTCGCGCTGCTCGGGGGCCTGTTCGGTGCGGCGGAAGCGGGTGCCGGCGCGCAGGAGGCGGGCGCGTTCGGCGATCTGCTCGGCGGTGGCGCCGTCGATGAAGTTGGTGCGGACGGTTTCGATGGTGTTGTCGGCGTCCTTGACCACCAGCACGCCTTTGTCCTTGCCCTGCCGCAGCTCGTGCGGGGCGGCCCCACCTGCGTCGACGGCGGCGTCGCCGAGGGCCATGCGGGACTGGGACTCGGTGGCCACGACCAGCGAGGCGCGGATGTGGGCACCGTTGCGGGCGCGGATGGGGAGGTTTTCGTTGGTGGGGTCCTGGGTGCCCTGCCAGAACGTCACGTTCACGGCCCGGCCCTGGTTCTGGATCTTGCGGACGGCGTTGAAGAACCGGCTGGTGGCCTTCGAGCCGCCGTAGGGGATGCCGTCCTCGTCCTTGGCGGGGCACTCGTAGGCCACCTGGGCCTCATCGACGACCAGGACGATCGGGTGGAAACCACTGGTCACGTCCCGGGACAGGGCTGCGGTGATGCCGTTGGGGTAGGCGTCGGCGTTGGCCTCGATCTCGGTGATGCGGCGGTTCATCTCGCCCACGGCCCACTCCAGCATCTCGGTGGCCTCGGCGACGTGCTCGTCGGTGGGTCCGGCGATGTAGGTGCTGACCAGGGGCTTGAGCATGTTGTAGTCGCCCACACCCTTGAGGTCGGCCAGGTGCACCTCGACCGAGGCATCCAGCAGCAGCCACAGCAGCAGCGACCGCAGGGAGGCGGTCTTGCCCTGGTTGGACAGGCCGGTGATCAGCAGGTGGCACTGCCAGAGCTTGAGCAGGAACGCCTCCCCGCGCAGGGTCACACCCCACGGGGCCTTGCCCGAGAAGACATCGGCCTTATCGAAACCCTCTCCGACCAGCGGGGATTCACCGATCGGCTCGTCCAGGGCGCCGGAGTCGGCGATCCAGAACCGCACCGTGCGGGCGGCCTCGGCCTTGGTGATGAACACCTCGTGCTCGTGCCGCCCCAGCCCTTCGGCCAGCGCACGGCGCTTGGCGCGGATCTGCTCGGTGGTCACCGTGGTGTCCCCGCTGGAAGGCAGGGTCACGTCGACCTCGACACCGCACCCCGCGAGGCGGATCGGCGAGAGCATCGCGGCACGCTGGTGCTCGTCCATGTTCTCGATCGCCCGCCGCAGCGCCGGAATCCCGGCCCTGCGCAGCGCGGACACGACCACGCTGGGAGTCACCTCGACCTCGCCCACGCCGCTTCCGGGCGCGGCCAGGAACGCCGGCACGGCCTGGCGGTGGCGGCGCTTGTTGTAACCCGACCCGAGCACCCCGAGCAGCACGGCCAGTCCAGCCCACGGCGACCACTCCGCAGCCCAGGCGACGAACTCGAAACCGCTGTTCAGAGCCGAGAAGAACCCCGACCACACGTCGGTGAAACCCATCCCGCCCGGCTGCAAGGCGGCGATGATCGAGGCCACGAACACGATCCCGAACACCGCCCCGACCAGACCGGCGAGGCCGATCGGCAGGTGCTTGAGGAACTGGCCCCACACCTTCAGCCGCTCCAGGAACAGCTCCTTGCTCTGCGCCTGCTGTTTGCGCAGTTCAGCGGCGACCCCGTGCTCTCCCGCGGCCGTAGCTGCGGCGATCTGGGCGTCGATGTGACGGCCGGTCCAGCGCCCGTAGGTGGTCGAGAAGGTGTCCCACGCCCCGGCCACCAGGAAGTACGAGTGGCGAAGGACTGTCAGGCCAGCGGTTTTCACCACCGGAGCCGCCTCACGCGCCTTGCCGGCCAGCGCCGGGGGCACCACGGGCTTGCGCGGGGCGACCTCGGTCGAGGGGGCCACGACCTCGGCGTCCACGACCTCGTCGTCGGCGCTGGTCTGGTCGTCGGTGAGGCGTTCGGCGGTGGCGTGCACCGTGGCCGGTTCGGTGTCGGCCTGGTGGCGGTGCGGGAAGTTCAGGACCTCGCCCATGGGGGTCTCGATCTCCTCATGTGGTTGCATCGTCAATCACCTTTCGGCCGTAGCCGGGTCAGGAAGGAAGCTGTCGGGGTTGGTCAGGCGGTGGTGTGCTTGCGCCAGTCGTCGACGAACTCGCGGGCGTTCTCCCAGCGGGTGTTCAGGCGCTTGGCGATCGCGTTGACCTTCTCGGTGGCCGGGTCCAGTTCGCCGGTGTTGACCAGCTGCCAGAACTGCTCCCGTGCCCGGGTCTTGGAGCCGTAGCGGGAGGGGTTCTCCGGCTTCACCGGAGAGGTCTCGCCGTCCTTCTCCCGATGCAGCTCAGAAGCCGTGGAGAACCCGGTTTCCTCGGGTGTCTCGGCGGGGGTGGTGAGGCCGTTCTCGGCGGCGGCGACCTCTCCGGCGAACGCTGCCGTGAGGCGGGTGGAGACCGCCGGAACCAGGGCCATGGAGATCAGCAGCCCGAGCGGGACGAACAGCCACACCAGCGGGCCGATGTCCGAGGCCGGTTTGGGGCCGATGTAGTGGATGCCGATCTGCAGCACGAGGGTGGCCACGACCAGCAGCAGCTCCATCAGGAAGAACCCGTTGCCCGCGGCGGCCCGAAGTTTCGCGCCGAGGCCGTGGGCCCGGCCGGCCTGCTTGAGCGAGTGCAGCGCTGAGGGCACCGCACCGAGCCACTGGGCCACCAGGATCACCAGCACCCCGACGCTGAACATCGGCTCGATCAGCCAGTTCACCAGCATGGTCTCCGGCGAGATCACGTTCAGGCGGCTCCCGGCGTTGACCGTGCCCAGCACGACCGAGGCCAGACCGGGCAGCAGCGCGGCCAGCGGCAGCCAGGTCCGCAGCCGGTTGAGCAGCACCAGCCGGTAGGACGGGTCGGTCGCCCGGTGCTGGCGCTCCTTGGCCTCAGCGATGCGCTCCTGGGCCTGGCGGTACCGCGTGCGCATGGCCCGCTCGTGCTCGGCGGCGGCCTGCTCTTCGGCGAGGTCGGCGGTGAGCATGTCGTGCTCGTGGCCGCGGCGGGCCTCCCGCCGCCGGCGACCCAGCGCGCGGGCCTCGGCGAGCTCGTCTTCGGTCATGGCCTCGATGAGCACGTCGTCGTCCTGCATCGACACCACCCGGTCGGCCACCCGCCGGATCGCGGCCAGACGGTCCGGGTCCGGGATCGCCGCCCGCGTGCCGCGCCGACCGGTACCGGTGGCCCAGATGTCGCTGTCGGCGGCGGTGTCGTAGTCACCGGGGCTGACCTCGGCCACCGGGTCGATGCCGGCCGGGTCGGTCTCCAGGTGGTTCTCGGTGGTCCAGTGATACCCCTGCATTCCGCTGCCCTCGCTCGTGTCGTTGCTGGTCAGGTAGGCGTCGATCACGTCGCCGCCGCTGGGTCGCGTGCTCATGCCGCCACCGCCTTTCGTGCACGTCGCGCCGCCACGTCCTCGCGCAGGTGCTGCAAGACGCAGATCAGCAGGTACAGCCCGGAGATCAGCCGCGGTTCGGCCGCCGTAAGGCCACGGGTCAGGGCGTTTCCGAGGGTCTGGAGGCTGAACAGCACGGCGGGCAGGAAGGCCCGCCTGGTCACCATCACGGTCGCCAGCAACAGCAAGCCGGCCAGACCGACCAGCATCAGCACGCCGCGCGCACCGTGGTTGAGGAAGTTCTCTAGCATCGGAGGTCTCCATCCGGTTGTTTTCGGATCGGTTCGGGAGACCCGGCCCAGCAGGTAGGTTTGGCGACTGTGCTGCTGGGCCGGGGCGGGGCTACACGTCGATGTCGAGCTCGCTCCCGCAGGAGCCGCAGATCCAGCCGACGTCGTCACCGACCGGGATGCAGATCTGCGACAGGGTGTGGTCGCAGTCCTCCTGGCTCATCGGCCACTCGATCTCTGCGATGTCCATGTCCGTCACCTCTTTCCGGAACCCACTGGGCTGGTTCACTTGCGGTTCTTCTTTAGTGCCTTGCAGGTCGGGCAGGTCTTGCCGGTCTTCCACAGCACCCACATGTCACTGGTGTAAGTGCCGCTCGGGAGCGTCAGGCCGCAGTCGGTCTTCACCGAGCCGTTCCACCAGGACTTCGTGCCCTCGTGCCACACGTCCTTGTTGCTCATGGGTTCCTCTTTCAGGCGAGTAGGCGAAGTCCGTAGGTCTTGGTGAGCTCGGTGGCCCTGAACAGCAGGTGGTTGATCTCGGCGAGCTGCTCGGCGGCCTGCTGGTAGCAGCCGGTCACCTCGGTCAGCGACTGCGCGTCGTGCCTGCCGCTGACGGTGCTGATCTGCGCGGTGATCTCCTCCAGATCCATCCGGGCCTGGGCCAGAGCTCCCCGGACGTAGCCGGCGCGCTCGTTGGCGTCGGCCAGCGCGGCGCGGGCCTGCGCGGCACTGGAGACCCCCGAGCCCTCCACGGAACTGCCCGGAGTGCCCGGGGTTTCCTGCTGAACCTGCGGCATGGGCTTGCCGGTGACCTGCGACCGCCACGGACTCGACTCGCCCTGGGTGCCCCGCAGCTCCTGCTCCAGGAACGCCCCGGTGGGCTCCTCGTGGTCCTCGTGCGGTCGGGCGGCGTCGATCTGGTCCTGGTAGGCGCCGCACTCGCAGGTCCAGCGCACCGTGGTGTCCGAGATCTGCTCACCGGAGGAGTGCTTGTGCCTCAGGCACGCCAGCTCGTCGCGCCGGAGACCGCCCATCGAGCCGTCCTGCCGGAAGAACGGCCCCTGGGCCGATTTCCGCTTCTTGGATGAACCGAACATCGTGGTTGCTCTCCCCTGGTTCAGCTCAGCAGCGACGCGGCGTAGGTCTCAGTGACCGTCGAGGCGTGCTCGATCAAGCCCTGGACCTGCTCGAGCTGCTCCATCGCCTGCCGGTAGACCGCCGAAACCTCCGCGAGGGTCTGCGCCTCGCTGCTGACCATGCCGATCTGAGCGGCGTTTTCCTGGATGTCCATCGACGCCTGCTGCAACGCGCCCCGGATGTAGCCCGCACGCTCGTTGGCGGCGGACAGGGTGGCGGTTGCCTGCTCGGTGAACGACATTCCTGTTCCTCCTGTGTTCGGTGTGCTGGTTCCACCCGCCACGGCGGCGGGAAGTTGTGCGGTGCCGGCCGGTCCCTCGCCGGGCGGGCTCGGCTGGTGGGTGGTGCGTTTGGCGATCGCGCGGGTTTGGTCGGCCTCACGGACTCGCTGCATCGCGTGGCGCACCGCGTCGCCGTCGATGCGGGTGCTGCGCAGCAGTTCTTCCTGCACAGCCGTGATCTCGTCGCGGTATTCGAGGACCTGGGCGTCGGTGTCGCGCATCGCCTGGACATGCACGTCCGGGGCGGGGTCGTAGGTGCCGATCGCGGCCATATCGGCAGCGGCCCCTTTCGCCGCATCCAGCTGCGCGGGCAAATCGCCCTCCAGACCGAGGCTCTTCAGCCAGAGCCGATCGACGGCCCACCCGGCGTGGACGCCATTGGCCAGGTTGGACAGCGGCACGCCGCCCTCCGGGAAGTCGAAATGGACGTGGCCGTTGAGTTCCTTCTCGACGCCACCGACCATCTCCCTGGAGGACGCGATCTGGGCGTTGGTGACGATCAGGCCATTGCGCTCTCCGAGCACGGCGTGCGCCGCCTCATGCTGGGCAGTCCGCCAGCGCTCCGCGCCTTCCGGCACCGTCAGCGACCAGTGAGCGATCTGGAAACCCTCGCCACGGGCCTCCCGCGCCAACCGCCCCAGGTTCGTCGCGCACCCCGTGCACGACGTCTCACCCCACAGCAGCGGCTGATGCCGCGGACCCCACCCGCGAGCGAGGATGTCCTGCGCGCAGTCCCCGCACAGCACCTCAGCCCACGAGACCTCGAACGCCGGCGCCATCACTACTCACCCGCGCCCTGCATGAACCGAGCCCAGCTCTCAGCGTCCCTGGCATCGGCCCGCAAGCTCTCAACGGCATGGTGGCGCAGTACCCAGTGCAGCCCGGACGGCAGCCACATCGCCGGCATCTCGCTCAGGACCTCGGCGAACTCACGGCACGCCGCGGCGTACTCACTTTTGGCCTCAGCGCAGCGATTTCGCACCAGCTCGCCGAGCGCCGCGCTGTGGCGGGCGTTCGCCCGCTCCACAGCGGCCACCCACAGCTCCGGGAACTCCACCTGCACCCCGCTCATGCCGCCACCTCCCCGGGCGCGTCCTGCTCGTTGTTCAGCCAGTCGATCTCGGGCTGCACCAGCCGCATCACGGCCGCGGCCTGCTGGTCGGCCCCGTCGCCCCGCCGGCGTGCCTGGTACAGCGCCTGCCTGACCTGCTTGCGCAGCAGCGGCAACCGCTCGCCCCGCACCTGCTCCAGGTCATCGAGCACCCGGCCAGCCCCGGCGGAAACGTCGCGGGCCGTCAGCGGCTCGACCTGTCGGTGACGTTTGCCGGACAGGCCACGCTCGCGGCGGATCTCGGCTCGCTCGGCGGTCGTGGTTGCGCCCCAGATGCCCTCACTGCCGCGGTTGATCGCGTTCTCCCGGCACGTCGCCATCAACGGGCACTGCTCGCAGACCGCCTTCGCCCGCTCGACCTGCTCGCGGATCAGCGGCACCGACACGTCCTCCGAGACCGGGAAGTGCAGGTCCGGGTCCTCGTCTGCGCACAGCGGGTGCGCTCCGAAGTCCTCCCCCGGCACGTGCGTCATCAGCGTGTACAAGTCATCGCCCCGCGCGATGCGCTCCTGCGTGGTCATGCGATCGCCTCCTCACCCGGAATCTGGGTGTTCAGCAGCCGGTCGGCGTCGGCGCGTCGAGCCCGCCGCGCTGCGCGCTTCAGCTGAACCTCGTCCAGGCCGGGACCGCCCAACTCGCCGTTGGCGTGCGCATCCATCGCTTCCTGAAGCGCCTGGGCCAGCAGCTGCTTGTTCGACAGCTCGGACTCGTTGACCTGCTCCGACGTGGTTCGCATCACTCAAAGTTCCCTTCTGAGTTACGTCAGTTCGTTCTGACTTAAGTCAGATTAGAGACACGTTCTCCCTTGTGTCAAGCACTGGCTTAAGGCAGATGTAGGCTTGCTATACGACCGAAAGGGGTTTCATGGCTCTGGACCGGACCGAAATCGCAGATCAGCTACGGGAAGCCATCACGTCTGGCGACTACTCCCCCGGCGACAAACTCCGCCCACAGCGAGAACTCGCCAAGCAACTGGGAGCCGCGCCGAACACCGTCGGAGCGGCGCTCAAGATCCTGGCCGGCGAAGGTCTCGTCACGTTGCGGGAAAAGGCTGCCGCCGTCGTGAGAGATCCAGCAGAGGCATCTGCGGCAGCCCCCATCGAAGCGGAGCTAGCCGAAGTCCGTACCGAGCTGCAGGAGCTCCGAGGACGACTTTCCGAGGTAGACCAGCGCGTCGCCGACCTCATCAACCGCGTCGCCACTGATCAGCCTCCGACCTGATTCGCGAAGGTCGTCAAGCTCTCCGCGCCCCCGCTGAACGCGGCCCCGACCACCTTCACCAGTTGGGCCGCCTCGGCGGGGGCCTTGAGGACCAGCGCCACGAACCCCGCCAGGAGCAGTAACCCAACAAACTTCACCGGGCCGCCCCCGGATTTCGGCAGAACCGGAAGTGACTGCTTCTTCGCCATCGCTTACTCCCTCGCTCGCTGTCGTTTCCTGCGATGGCACTAGTTCACCTCCGCACCCCCGGGGGAGCGGCAGTGAGCGGAGGGGGGAGCGCAAAGGCGTGCGGGGGGAGCGCGCGAAATGCGAAGATGCGCTCAGGAGGAGATCGCGTGGACGAGTCGTACAAAAACCCGCAGCTCAAGGCCGTTATGGACGCGGCCAACATGAGTAGCAAGGGTCTTGCTTCACGGATCAAGGCACTCAGCGAACAGCGTGGTGACGACCCGCCTGCGCGCCCGGACCACAACCGAGTCCGTCGCTGGTTTCGCGACGGTGAGGTTCCCAAGCTCCAGACCCAGCGGTACATCGCGGAGGCTCTGCGCTCGAAGCTGGGCCGCGAGGTCAAGCTGGCCGAGATCGGTTTCCCGTCGGACCCGGCCGACGACGAGGGCGAAGCCGTAAACATCGCTGAAGACGGGGCTCGCTACCCCGAAAGCACCGAGACCTCAATCCAGATCCTCACCAAGCTTGCCGAGGCCGATCAGCAGGACTCGCAGATCGGCCCCGATTGGAACTCCGACACGACCGCGACGACGATCACCGGCTACCTGTTCGCGCAGCCTCTGGTGGTCGCGGAACCCCTGGACAGCTACGGGAATGGCATCGCTGCGCCGATCCGCGCGACGACCGCCAGCTTCATGCAGCTCGACTTCCAGTACGGCGGCGGACATCTCCGGACCATGCTGCTCGCGTTCTTCCAGAGCAACGTGCTGCCGACGCTCAAGCAGTCACACCCGGACGCAACGAGAAGAGAGCTGTTCTCCGCTGCGGCGGAGGTGGCGCAGCTCCTCGGGTGGACCTCGTACGACGTCGGCAGGCACGCCGCGGCCAGCAGGTACTTCAAGCAAGGGCTGCGACTCGCTCGGGAAGCCGGCGATCACATGCTCGGCGGACGCCTCTTCGCGAACCTGAGCCACCAGGCGAACTACCTCGGAAAGTTCAAGGAAGCGACGGAGTACGCCCGGGCCGCGCAGCACGCCACGCGCGGCATCGCGACGCCCACCGTCGAAACGCTCTATCTCGCACACGAAGCCCGCGCTCTGGCGAGCGTCGGAGAGAGCTCCCTGTGCGCTTCCGTCATGGGCCGCGCCGAGACCTTGCTCGACAAGGGCAATCCCGGTGCTGAACCTGCGTGGGCTTCGTACGTCGATGCGCCGGAAATCGCTGGTGAGTGGGCACACGTCTTCCGGGACCTCGGGCAGCCTGATCGAGCCCTGTCATTCGTCGAGACCGCTGTGCAGCAAACCCCGACACGCACGCAGGCCTTCTTGCGGATGGTCAGTGCCGCCTCGACTCTTCAGGCCGGGGAATCCGATGAGGCTGTGTCGATTGCACACCAAGCGGTTGACCTCGCGGGACCGCTCAACTCAGCTCGGTATCACCGCTACTTGACGGACTTCCGGGCGGATCTGGTGCAACGCCACGGAGAAGGGGACGCCCGCGTCAGGTCGTTCACCACGACCCTTCGCGAGCGTTATCCCCAGCTCCACGTGCCGAAACCCCGCTCAGCGCGGTGACCAGGTCGAGGCGAGACCATCGCGGATTGTCCGCATCCGGGCGTCGTACTCGTCCGCGATGTCCTGGCTTTCTTGCACGTTCTGCATGATCCACGTGGTCATCTTGAGCTGATGGACGGCTTGGACAGTCCGGAACCCGGACCACTGGGTGACGTCGAAGCCGTACGCATCAACGAACGTCTGGTACTGGGCATCTGACCACCAGCCCGCGGTCCTGAACTCGGTAGCGGTCATGCCGAGATCCCACTCCGGCTGCCCATACGCGAACCGTTCGAAGTCGATGAGCACCGGCGCACCGTCCTCGGCAATCATGATGTTCCCGATGTGAGCATCCCCGTGCACCGCGCTAGCAGGCAAAACGTACTCAAGGGCCGCCACCTCATCGGACAACTCATCAAGTCGACGAAGCAGGAACCGACGGTCGGACTCCGCAATTGGTGCCTTCTCGACGCGCGGCTGGACACGGTCGAGGATGTCTTCGTTCGGCAGCTGCAGCTCCGCTGGCGGCTCAAGCCCATGCAGCCGGCGAAGTAGGGACCCGAGGTCGCCGATTCGGGAGTACGGCGCAGGTTCGCCCGAAATGAAGCGCCAGAAGGTCACCGGGTGTCCATCGACAGCAAGCGGCTGCCCCACGGAGTCCACCACCTGAGCTGCAGAAATACCGGCTTGGTGCAGCCACTTCGACACGGCGACTTCGCGAACGACATCGGCCCAGTAGTCCATCGTGCGGGCGATTCGCACAACGACGCTGCATGACGGGATGTGAAAGAGGGCGTTCTCTCCAAGCCTCATCAGGCGCGCGTCGTCGGATGGAATCCCGGCTTCGGCACACGCCGCTTCGGTGACGGCGCGCGTCGTATCGGCACTGAACGAAGCAGTCGTCATCAACAACCCTTCCGACGGAGTCGACTCCACAGGCTACGGGGTTGTGCATCGAAGACCAGCGGCTCTGAGACGCCACATGGGCCTCGCGTGACCAGTCGGGCAACCCGACTGTTCAGGCGCCCTCACTGCTGGCCGCTAAGACGGTTTCATAGCGCCCTGACGTGGCCATACAGGGGCTAATGCTCTGACCTTGGGCGCGCCGGATCCAGCCGGTTCTTCTTCGCTCCGCAAGGTGAGCGCCTCCAGCGCGTGCGCGAGCTCCCGCAGGCGGCAAACGAGCTGAGTTCGCTCTTCTTCGGTGATCTCACCACGAGGAAGCCCGAACGCGACGTGGTCCAGCTCCCACTGCGTCTGACGAAGCACGACAGCCAACCCAACCCGTCCCGTCATCGCACGCCCCTCTCGATAGACATGCAGTTCAGCATAGGACGCGGTAGGACGCGGTGGACAGCGGTAGAGCGCGCTCTCATCCGGCAGGGTGCACCCGGCCGCTCTAGCGTCCGCTCCATGAGCGAGGGCTTCACACCCGACCCGGCCTCCGGCTACATCTACATGCAGCTGGCCGACTACCTCGAAGGCCAGGTCAAAGACGGCACGCTCGAACCGGGAACGCGGCTCCTCGCCGAGCGCGACCTCGCCGCGGAGTACGGCGTGTCGCTCGGCACGGCCCGACGGGCAACCGAAGTGCTGCGCGAACGTGGCATCGTCGTCACCTTCGCCAGCACAGGCACGTTTATCGCGCGCGAGCAGAAGAGGTAAGCGGGCCGCAGCGATAGCCTGCAACGCCTAGGAGGCCCCAGAACGAAAGGCGTGGTCGCAGCTTGTCCATCCACGAGATCCACATCGGGATCCCCAGCCTTGACGACGTGAAGTACGAACCACCGGAACGCGTCGTCAACGTCGCAATCGCTGGTGAATACGCGTTCCTGCAGGTTCAGCCCTGCGACGAAAAGGGCAGCCTCGGTGAGATCGAATCCGAGATCCGCGTTCCCGCCAAGTCGCTCGTACGCGCTCTCCAGACCCTCATCGAGGACCAAGAGGCCGAGGGCTGACAGCCCCAAGCTGCACGAGCGGGGTCGCCACTCTATTGACCACCGGATGGCCCGGAGCGAGATTTCTGGGTCACAGCGTGAGCTGGCACCCACCACACGTGCCTCATCCCTCCCGCGCCAGGAGCGACGCCACGCTGCACGCGGACACGAACCTCGCCCCACCAACGGCCGCAAGTATCACGCCGCCAGGCGACCAAATCGCCATCCACAGTCGCCGTCATGTCCCAGCCATCGGGCAGCACACCGTCCTGCGCCTGCGGAGCCGCGAACGCCGCCGCCAGGTCCACACACACAGGTACCGGGGGACGCCGTTCCCGGTCATCACCCGCCCGAGCCGGAGGATTAGCCTGCACGTTATCGAACACGTGTTCTAGTATCGCCGATATGCGTCACGCGGGACAGACTCCCCGGTAGCCCGATTGCAGGGCTCGTCGATCCAGCACTTGAGCGCCCGGTCGGCCGCGATGTCGTCTTTCCTGCACGGTGGCGGGGTGACCGTGACTCCACCGGTGCAGGTGGCGACAGCGACCAGCGCTGGTGTCCTGCCCACCGAGCCCGGCCAGTGGGCCTACGAGCCGAAACTCGACGGCTACCGGGTTGTCGGGTTCACCGCGCGCCGACTGTTGCAGTCCCGGCAGGGCAGTACCGCGCTGACCGATCGCTTCCCGGAGGTCGTGGGCGACCTTGTCGCGCTGGGCGAGGTCGTGGTCGATGGCGAGCTCGTCGCGTTGCGCGGTGGGCGCCTGACGTTCTCGGACCTGCAATCCGGTCCCGCGCGCCGTGCCCGGGACCAGGTGACCGCTGTTTTCGTCGTGTTTGATCTTCTCGCATTCGGCGACCAGGACCTGCGTACCCGGGCCTACCTCGAACGCCGTGCCGCGCTCGGGGACTTGCTCGCGCAGCCGCTGCCGCACGTGCAGCTCATCGAGCACACGATGGATCTTCAAACGGCGGGCGTGTGGATGAGCCCGGATTGGGGCGAGGCCGGGATCGAAGGCGTGGTCGCCAAGCCCCGTGCCTCGCGCTACGCGCCCGGTCAGCGCAGCGGCTGGCTCAAGATTCGCCAGACCCATACCGTCGACGCCGCGGTGCTCGGGGTGATCGGCGCCGACACCCTTGTGCTCGGCTATCCCGACCGGGTCGGCCGCTGGCGAGTTCTGGGCCTCTCACTGCCGGTGACACGCGAGCTGCGCGCGGAGCTGGCCGCCCGACTACGCCTGGACGACGTCCGTTCGGACCCAGTTCGGCTGCCCGGCATTGCCGGCGGGCTGCCGGGCAGCGCCGAGGTCACTTACCAACCTGTGCTGGTCAACACGGTGGTCGAGGTCGCCGTCGACACCGCGGCCGAATACGGGCGCCAGCGCCACCGCTCCCGTGTACTGCGCATCAGGGACGATCTTGCCCCTGCCGACCTACTGCACGGTTAAGTCGTGTGGGGTCTGCTGGGCAGTGACGTTGTGCGCGCCTGTGGTGTCGTGGATCATCAGCCGGGCCACATCTTCGTGTGTAAGGGAGCGAGCTATGGCGCTGGACGAGTCGACGTTTGAATTTCCCGGGCTGGACTTGTCGAATGCCAGCGCGGCCAGGGTGTACGACTACTGGCTGGGCGGGGCGAACAACTTCGCCGTGGACCGCACCGTCGGAGAGAAGATCATCGAAGCAGTGCCCGAGGTTCCGGCCGCCGCCCGCGCCAATCGCGCCTTCCTGCGCCGCGCCGTCCTGTGGTGCGTGGCCAACGGGATCGACCAGTTTCTCGACCTCGGCTCCGGCATCCCCACCGTCGGCAACGTCCACGAAGTCGCGCAGGCCGCCAACCCCTACGCCCGGGTCGCCTACGTCGACAACGAACCGGTCGCAGTCGCCCACAGCCGCAACCTGCTGCACCACGACGCGCGCACCACGATCACCCACGCCGACCTGCGCAACGTCGACGACGTCTACGCCGCGCAGGAGGTCACAGGCCTGCTGGACTTCGATCGCCCGGTCGCCTTGCTGACACTGCTGGTCCTGCAGTATTTCCCGGACACAGCCCACACCGCCGAGCTCGTGCGCCAGTACTGGGACAAGCTGCCTGCCGGCAGCGTGCACATCTTCTCGCACGTCACCGGCGACGACCCCGTGGTCAACGGCGGCGAAGCCGCCCGGCTCAGCCAAACCATGACCACGCCCACCTATGCCCGAACCCACAGCGAAGTCCGTGCCCTGCTCGGCAACGCTCCCCTGGTCGACCCTGGCCTTGTCTTCGCCCAAAACTGGCGCCCGGAAGAGGCCCATTCCGAGCCCCAGCACTCGTGTGTCTACACCGGCATCGCCTACACCGACAGGCCCGGGTGACCCAGCGTGCTCGCCGATCTCGGCGGCACCGCATCGCCGCCGAGATCGAAACTAACTACAACGGCATACGGCACGTTCGGAATACGTGCACTACGCCAGCTATTCGGGACGACCTCAGCCCAGACGTTCCCGCGGCATGCACACCGCAGAAGCTGATCGCCACGCGGCAGCCTCGTCCTGTTTCGGCCATTGAACCTGTCGCTGTCTGCCTTATCGACGTAGTGGTTCCCGATCGCCGCGTAGGCGGCCCACGGCCCAGGCATCGCCTTGGCGGCCAGCTCACGCAGCGTCGCGGCAGCCTGCCGGAGTACGGCGGGGGTCATCGGTCTCAATTAACCGCTTAGGTGGGCCATAGCGTAATCGGCCTGCTCAGACGTGAACTGCTCAGCCTCGGAGGTCAGCTGGTCGTACAGCGCAGCATCGGAGAAGCTGCTCATTTCAAGGTACGACTCCGCGGCCTCCAGTGCCTCGACGTTGTAGTCGGCCGGCAGGTGCGCCACAGCCCACTCGGCAACATCCGGCGGAAACTGCTCCGCCTCCGACGACAGCTGCCCGACCAGGGCATCCCTAGAGAACGACCCGTATTGCAGGTAGGACCAACCAGCCTCGTAGGCGTTCTCATGCTGCCGCGACGGGTACCGCGTGGTGTCGTTGTTGAAGACCGGTGACGGGTCGTCCCTGGCCTGCATCGACGGCGACGCGGGGCCGCCGCAGGCGGTGCCGAAACCAACGGTGACCAGTGCCGCCGCAGCGGCAAGAGCAGTGGTGGGGATGATGGGCTTCATGACTGCTCCCCGTGGTCATCTGGCCGGTGGGCTCATGGTGAATCGGACGGCTCGTTGACGGCAGAGCCGTAAGTCCTGAGGTTCTCTTCGCGGAGCGCGGCGACCGCTCGGTGGGTGGGCGTAAGGGAGGAGTGGGAGCGAACTGGGAGCCGGGCGCGGCTCCCAGGGTCGTTGGGAGTCGGTTAGGCGCGGTCACGTAGGAGCACAGGCCTGGCGATGACCTGGGGCGATCCCTCCAACGCCGAGGATCAAAACCAGTCGATCTATGTTGTGGTCCCAGGTGTCGCGGGTTCGATTCCCGTCACTCACCCTTTGAGAAGAACTCCGGCCGATCACCAGGAATGGTGGTCGGCCGGAGTTCTTTCGTGCTGCGCCCGATTTTCGGGAGCGGAACGGGAGCGAATTCGCGCACCCCTCCCGCTCGATCGAAGAAGCCCTCGACCGGCGTTCGGGCAGGTCAGATCATGAACGTCCTGCTTGACACCGGTCGTGCCCCGGGCTAAGAACCTCTGCACGGTAACCCGTTCGGCCCCGTGCCCAGCGGTGTTCGGAGCATTCCCGGCTATTGGAGGAACGACCGCATGCGACACCGAGGGCTGCCAGCACTGCTCGCGCTGGCGATCGCGTCAGCGCTGCTCGGATCCGGCACCGCGCACTCCGCCCCGGTGGGCGTCTCACCGCCCGGTGCCAACGACTGGAGCTGCGTGCCCAGCCCCGAACACCCGCGGCCGGTCGTGCTCGTGCACGGCACCTTCGAGAACATGGCCAAGAACTGGTCGCTGCTGTCCCCGCAGATCAAGCAGGCCGGCTACTGCGTGTTCGCGCTGGACTACGGCAACAACGCCACGGGACCCGTCGAGAACTCCGCGCAGGAACTCGCGTCCTTCGTCGACGAGGTCCTCGCGGCGACCGGCGCGAGCCAGGTCGACCTCGTCGGGCACAGCCAGGGCGGCATGATGCCCCGCCAGTACCTGAAGTCCCTCGGCGGCGCCGCGAAGACCGGCGAGCTGATCGGAATCGTCCCGTCGAACTACGGCACCACCACTCCGCTGGTCGCCCCGGCAGGCGTCGTCTGCGAGGCGTGCACCCAGCAGATGCAGGGATCGCCGTTCCTGGCCGACCTCAACGCCGGTGACGACACCCCTGACGGCCCCGACTACACGGTCGTGACCACCCGCTACGACCAGGTGGTCACCCCGTACACCAACGCCTTCCTCCACGACGGCCCCGCAGGCGACCTGACCCACATCACCGTGCAGGACGCCTGCCCGAACGACCTCGCGGAGCACGACCAGAGCCCCAACGACCCGGTGGTGGTGCAGTGGGTGCTCCACGCGCTCGACCGCGAAGGACCCGCCAACCCCGGATTCCAGCCGAACTGCCTGCTGTGACCACCTCGACCGGGAAAGAGGAAGCGGCTGCGTCGGACTCCGACGCAGCCGCTTCGCTCGTGAGGGCTACTTGTTGCCCTTCTGCCACTCGTTCCACGGGATCTGCCAGTCCCCGAAACCGTCCCAGGAGCGGAGGTTCGGGCCGCCGGAGTTGGTGATCTCGACCACGTCGCCCTTCTTGAGCAGGTTGAAGATCCACTCCGCGTTGGCGTTGCTCATGTTGATGCACCCATGGCTGACGTTGCGGTGGCCCTGGTCGCCCACCGACCACGGAGCCGCGTGCAGGAACTCGCCGCCGTTGGAGATGCGGACCGCCCACTCGACCTCCGTCTGGTAGCCCCCGGCCTCCAGCGGCAGCCCGTAGGTCGTCGAGTCCATCAGCTTCTTGCGGTGGTGCTCGGTGACCACGTGCACGCCGTTGTTCGAGGGGAACTCCGGCTTGCCCAGCGACACCGGCATCGTCCGGATGACCTGGCCGTTCTTCTCCACGCTCATCTGGTGCGACGCGCCGTCGGCCTTGAGCACCACGCGGTCGCCGATGGTGATGGTGGCCTTGCGGTCCTCCTCGCCCCACAGGCCCGGACCGAACTCGCGGCCGTAGGCGTCCACCGCGATCGAGATCTTGGTGCCCGCCTGCCAGTAGTCCTTGGGCCGCCAGTGCACCTCGCGGCTGTTGAACCAGTAGAAGGCGCCCTCGACGACCGGCTCGGTGGCGACCTTGATCGCCTCCTCCGCCTTCCGCTTGTCCGGAGCGGGCGCCTTGCTGCTGAAGCGGAACACCAGCGGCTGGCCGACCCCGACGGTCTCGCCGTCCAGCGGGATCATCGACACGTAGGTCTGCGACTTCGGGTCGATCGTGGTGAAGGTCGACTGCTGCGTGATGGCCGGGCCGCCCGCGCCCTGCGCCGTCACCGCCAGCGTGTAGGTCTTGCCGTAACCGGCCTTCTCGGTCGAGGACCAGCTCGCGCCGTCCGGGGACACCTGCCCCGGCACCTGCTTGCCGTCGGAGTTGGTCAGCGTCGCGTTCACGATCCGGCCGCCGCTGACGTTCGCGGTCACCGGAGCCGCCGGCGACACGTCCTTGGCCCCGTTCGGCTGCGCGAACCGCACCACCGGAGCCGGCGGTCCCTGGTCCTGCCCGGCCTCCACTCCCCCGCCGCCGCTGCACCCGGCGACCAGCAAACCCACCAGCCCGACGACCGACACGGTCGTCAGGCGCCTAACCCGCGAGAGAGCCCCAACCGGGTTACGCCTTTTCCTCATTGGCAACTATCCGTCCCGTCCAAACCACACCTGCGCCTGAACACCAGTGTGCCGTAATCACCCGACCGTGCGTGCAGCGACCGGGTCCGCACTCAGTGTCATATTCCTTGTGCTGCTCCGGCCACCTCCGCGCACGTCCGGTGGACGTGCGGCGGGGCACCGGGGTTGCCCTCGACCGACGTGGAGACCCCCTGCCGAGGGCGCCGACGACCCGTGCTAATGTTTTCGACGTCGCCAGGGAGACCGAACGGAAACCCCGGGGGACGCGCTAGCGCCAATAGCTCAACTGGCAGAGCAGCTGACTCTTAATCAGCGGGTTCGGGGTTCGAGTCCCTGTTGGCGCACAGCAAACGAAAGGCCCGCCTCATCGGCGGGTCTTTTTCATTTCCGATACCGCTCGGACGAATATGACCGCGAACACGGGTGGGCCTGCTGCACAGGCCGTTCCGAGCCCGTGCTAATCTTTTTCGCGTTGCCGGGGAGACCCGGGGCGAGCGCCAATAGCTCAACTGGCAGAGCAGCTGACTCTTAATCAGCGGGTTCGGGGTTCGAGTCCCTGTTGGCGCACAGCGAAAGAAGGCCCGCCCCATCGGCGGGTCTTCTTTCATTTCGCGGCCTGATCTCGCTCCGGCACGTGAAAGCGGCGGGACAGCAGCCGGCGGGACTCTGGCGTGGTTCACCAGGCCACCCCGGAGGAAACATGAAGATCCCGCTCGCGATGGCATCCGCAGGAGCACTCCTCCTCGCCGCCACCACCGTCTCCACCACGCAAGCCGCAGCGACCGATGAGCTCGAATGGGTCTGCGCGGTCACCGCGCGGGAGCAGTCGCTGCTGCTGCCCGGCGAGGCCGTCGACCGGTTGGTCGCCGAGACCCCGTCCTACCGCGGCCCCTGCGCCGAGTACGGCGAGTCCGCACCGCTCGGCGACGGCCGGATCACCGCCTACACCCAGTTCCTCGACTCGCGCCCGGTGTCCATCGGCGTGCGGATGTCGGACGCGAGCTTCAGCGGGTTGCCGCACGACCCGCCGACCGACGGGACGCTGTGCTTCGACAAGGACGGGGACGGCAGCACCGATCCGGTCCACGAGTGCTCGGGCGGCTACGGGCAGAAGCTCGAGCTGGGTGAACGCGCCCGGCAGCAGCTCGATTTCCCGTTCACCTACGTCCTCAACAACTGGAACCCGCACGGCCACATCCCGCTCGGCGTCTACGACAAGCCGCACTACGACGTCCACTTCTACCTCAACGACAACGCCGAGCGGCTGGCCATCCGCACCGGCCCGTGCCCGCAGCTGGTGCACTGCGACGACTACGAGCTGGGCAAGCGGTTGCCCGATTCCCGCTACGTGCCAGCCGATTTCACCGACGCCGACGCGATCGAGCCCGCGATGGGCAACCACCTGATCGACCGCACCGCACCGGAGTTCAACGGACAGCCGTTCCGGCACACCTGGATCCACGGGGTCTGGAACCGCGAGGTCACCTACTTCGAACCGATGATCACCTCGGAATGGCTCGACGGGCTGCGCACCGGAGCCGTCGAGGACGGCTGCTACGACCGCAAGCTCCCGGCCGCGTGGCAGGAGACCGGCTGGTACCCCACGACCTACTGCACCCGGCACAGCGAGACACGCCACGAGGTGTCGGTCTCCCTGGAGGACTTCGTCCACCGCACGGCATCATGACCGTCCACTGAGGACCTGGCCACGCCTGGTCACCACCGGTTCAGCGAAGTCCGCCCGCAAGGCGGTATCTGCGGACATCCCGAGGCACCAACAATCGATCCCGCACGCGGCTCCCGGCGACGGTGGAGGGTCATGTTCGAGCACGTCATGACCGGCGCGGTCGTCGCGGCGACGGTGACGGCGCTGGTGCGGCTCGGAATCGCCCACCACAAGCGCGAACACCCCTGCCACGTCGACGTCGCCCAGCTGATGATGGGCCTGGGCATGGTCGCGATGCACGTGACGCCGTCGCCGCTGCTCGCCGCGCCGTTCCTCGTTCTGGTCTGCTGGTTGGGGTTTCGCGCGGCGCGGCTGCGCACCGGCTCGCACCTGCACCACGCGATCGGAGCGCTGGCGATGGCTTACATGTTCGCCGGGCAGCAGTCCGGGGTCGCCGGAGCACCACTGGTCACGGCGGGCCACCACCACGCTTCCGTCGCGATCGCGGCGCAGGCCCCGGGTTTCGCGCACCCGCTGCTGGCGTGGTTCCTGGTGGCCTACTGCGCGCTGGCCGCGGGCTTCGCCGCCACCGACCTGGTGCGCACTCCGCCACCGCGGGTGCGTTCCCTGGTCGAGCTGGCGCTTTCGGCCGCGATGGCCCACATGTTCCTGGTGATGCTCTAGAAGGTCCCCGGTAAGCACCCGCTGACAGTTTTCCCTGCTAATGATCAGTATTACAAGCCACCACCCTGGTCACCCACTGGTGGACAGGTTAGGCTACCCAAACTTTTGCACGATCCCGACAGATTGGGTGCCCCATGCTGCGCCATCGCAGACTCATCGCGGCGCTGTCCGCCGCGTTCGCCCTGGGCGTCGCCGGTTGCGGCACGCCCGCGCCCGAGCAGCCCGCTCCCGCCCAGAGCCGCCTCGTCCAGCACGCCAAGGGCCAGACCACCATCGCCGGAACACCGCAGCGCGTGGTCGTTCTCGACACCGGCGAGCTGGACTCCGTGCTGGCGCTCGGCGTGAAGCCGGTCGCGACCGTGCTCCCGGACGCCAACACCCAACTCCAGCCGTACCTGGCGCAGAAGGCCGGCAACCCCGAGATCGTCGGCACCATCGGCTCCCCCAATCTGGAGAAGATCGCGGCCCTCAAGCCGGACCTGATCCTGTCCAGCAAGACCCGCGACGACGAGCACTACGAGGCGCTGAGCAAGATCGCCCCCACCGTCTTCGCCCAGACCGTGGGCAAGACGTGGAAGGAGAACTTCCTGCTCGACGCCGATGCCCTCGGCAAGCGCGCGGAGGCCGACCGGATCCTCGCCGAGTACCAGGCCCGCGCCGCCGAGATCGGCAAGCAGGCCGCCGGGCGCAAGGTCAGCATGCTCCGGTTCATCCCCGGTGACATCCGGCTCTACAACAAGGGATCGTTCATCGGAACCATCCTCGCCGACGCGGGCTTCAACCGCCCGGACAACCAGCTCGGCGACAAGACCTTCACCAAGCTCAGCCGCGAGCAGATCTCCCAGGCCGACGGCGACATGCTGTTCTACGCCGCCTACGGCGACAACGCCCGCCAGCAGATGAGCCAGGTGACCAGCTCGGTGCAGTGGACCACCCTCGGCGCGGTGCGCGCGGGCCAGGCCATCGAGGTGCCCGACGACACCTGGTACCTGGGCCTGGGCCCGCTCGCCGCCGACCTGGTGCTCGACGACCTGGAGAAGTTCGTCGCCAAGAAGTGAGTCAGCGCCCGGCGTCGAGGCGGAGATCGCCGGAGCTCGGGCCGACGCGCACGTCCTGCGCGCCCGGCTCGACCTCCACCGTCACCTCCACCTCGGCCCCGGGTTCTGCCTCGGCCACCGCGAAACCGACCAGCCGCAACGGATCCGCGGTGTAGACCTGCACGACCTCGCGGCCGGCGCGGTCACCGGTGTTGCGCAGCTTCACCGTGACCGCGTCGCCGTCGAACGTCGCCCCGTCGTACGACCACGTCGTGTAGCCCAGCCCGTGCCCGAAGCTGAAGCCCGGTGTGACGCCCCGCGCGGCGTAGGCGCGGTAGCCGATCAGCGGCCCTTCCTCGTAGCTCAGCTCCCCGTCGACGGGCTGCACGCCCGGCAGCGGCACCGGCACGTCCGCGAGCGCCGCGGGCAACGTCGTGGGCAGCCTGCCGCCCGGCTCCGCGGTCCCCAGCAGGACGTCGGCCAGCGCGTCGCCGTACTCCTGACCGCCGAACCACGTCCACAGCACCGCCGGCGCGTCCGCCGCCCACGGCATCAGCACGGGACCACCTGCGTTGACCACCACGACGGTATTCGGGTTGGCCGCGATCACCTTCGCCACCAGCTCGTTCTGCGGGCCGGGCAGGTCCAGCGAGTTCCGGTCCCGACCCTCCGTCTCGACCTCGTCGTTGGTGCCGACCACGACCACCGCGACATCGCAATCCCGCGCCGCCCGCAACGCGGCCTCCAGCTCGGTCGCGTCGTCCCAGCGCTCCGGCCGGTGGCCAAAACCCACGCAGATCAGATCCGCGTCGACCTTCACCGGCCTGAACTCCACCGCCAGGCGAACGCGACCCGCCTCGTCCAGGTCCGATTCGACCAGCACGACGTTGAAGCGCTGCTCCGGCGGCGCCAGCATGTCGCCCAGCGGATCGTCGACCTCGCTGCTGCTCTTGACGTCGGCGGACAGCACCTCGCGACCCGAGACCTCGACGCGGAAGTTCCCGGTGCCGTTCACGCCGAACACGTGCTCACCGACCTCGGCGGTGAGCCTCCCGCTCATCCGGAGCTTCCTGGTGCCCTCCGGCATCGCGCCCAGCTGCCACGTCAGCCGCTCGGTGCCGCGCAGTTCGGTGTCGAGCACCTGGCCCTCGTCCCCGAGATACTCCACGCGCAGACCGCTGCCGTCACCCTGCGGGTCGAGCACCAGCTCGCGCGGGATCGGGTCGAGAAGCCGCTGGTGCCGCACGCCGCGCTGGTAGTGGACCTCGGCGTTCGGCAGGGCCCTGCGGATGCCGTCCAGCGGAGTCACCACGTGCGGCGGGCTGACGTGCGACGAGCCCCCGCCCTGCACCGCGGGGAACGTGGCGTTCTCGCCGATCACCGCGACCTTGGTGACCTCCTGGTCCAGCGGGAGCAGCGAGTTCTCGTTGCGCAGCAGCACGAACCCGCGCGCCGCCAGCTCCCGGATCGAGGCACGTGCCTGTTCCGGCGGGGCTTCCACGGCCTTCTGCTCGACCCCGCCCTCACCCAAGGCGCCGACGCGGTCCGCCAGGCGCAGCAGCCGCAACACCTTGTCGTCGAGGACCGACTCCTCGACCTCACCGTCCTGGACCGCCTTCGCCAGAGCGCCATCGGCCCACGGGCTCTTCGGCCCCGGCATCGCCAGGTCCAGTCCACCGTTGGCCGCACCGGCGCAGGACCTGGTGGCGAACCAGTCGGAGACCAGCACGCCGTCGAAGCCCCACTCGCCCTTGAGGACGTCGTTGACCAGCGCGGAGTGCTCGGTCATCGTGTGGCCGTTGACCGAGTTGTAGGCGGCCATCATCGCCCAGGGCTGCGCTTCGTCGACGATGCGCCGGAACGGTGCCAGGTAGCAGTCCCGCAGCGTCGCCTCGTCGATCACCGCGTTGTAGGTGAGCCGTTCGGTCTCGCTCTCGTTGCCGACGTAGTGCTTGGGCGTGGCAGCCACACCGCGCGACTGGATGCCGGCGACGATCTCCGCCCCGATCACGCCGGTCAGCAGCGGATCCTCGGAGAAGTTCTCGAAGTGCCTGCCGCCGAACGGGCTCCGGTGCAGGTTGATCGTGGGTGCGAGCACGACGTGCACGCCCCGCCGGACCGCCTCGTCACCGAACAGCTCGCCGGCCCGCCGGACCTCGGCGCGGTCCCAGGTCGCAGCCAGGCCCGACGCGACCGGGAGCAGCAGCGAGGTGTCGCGCTCGTCCCAGGTCGTGCCGCGCACCCCGTTCGGGCCGTCCGACAGCACCAGCCGGCGCAAGCCGATCTTCGGCATCGGGTGCAACGTCCAGAAGTCGGCGCCGGTCAGCAACCGGGCCTTCTCCTCCACCGTCAGCTTCTCCAGCAACGATCGGAGGTCGTTCTCTTCCACTCCCGTGCCCCTTCCGCCCGGACTCCGGCGACCAAGTCTCGAGCACGGAAACGACCTTGTCGAACGGAGACACGAAAAAGCGAGGCCGGTTGATCCTGCTCGGATCAACCGGCCCCGCTCATAAGGATTGTGTCGGCGGTGTCTTACTCTCCCACACCCTAGCGAGTGCAGTACCATCAGCGCTGGGGAGCTTAGCTACCGGGTTCGGAATGGGACCGGGCGGACCCTCCCCGCCATCGCCACCGACA
>NZ_SMKS01000065.1:0-33206 GCF_004348435.1 Saccharopolyspora terrae
GGGCGGGGGAGCGAGAGCACGGCGCGGATCGTCCACTCGGCGGGGGCGTGGTAGTGCCAGGACACGATCTCGGGTGCGAAGAGATCGGCGTTCGGGCACAGCGGCATCCGGTAGGCGGTGGCCTCGTCCTCGGCGTGCAGCACCAGGACGTCGGCGCAGGTCTGCCAGCGGTAGGCCATGCCGACCGCGCTCGGATCGTCGCGCGGCCCGAACACGTAGGACTCCCAGCCTTGCTGCCGGAGCTCGTCGAGCAGGGCGTCGACTTCGGAACCGCTCACGTCCACTGCCTCCTCGCGGCCGTGCGTGCAAACCTCGAATCTGCCATTACCTGTTGGTAATGTCCAGCGCCTCGAGTCTGCCACCGGAGCGTTTCACAGGAACGTGGGCCCCGTTCACCCACCCGGGTGGCCACGAGTCGCGGCCACCCGGGCGGAAGTCGGGGATCAGAGGAGTTCCGGTCCGCCGTCCTCGCTGACGAGCTGGGCGATGACGTCGAACTCGTTGAACAGCGACCACTCCTCGACGATGCGGCCGTGCATCACGTAGAGCTGCGACATGCCCCAGAGGTGAGCCCGCCGGCCGGTGGGCTTGCCGTAGAGACCGAAGCCGCGGTGCGTGCCCGCACCCGACCAGCGCACCGAGATGCTGTAGCCGTCGGTGTCGTTGCCCATCCAGTACACCTCGTCGACCTGCACGCCCAGGTCGGGGAAGGTGGCCAGCAGGCTGCGGGCCATGGCGCGCACGTCCGACCGGCCGTAGCCGGTGCGGTTGGTGGTGCCGTGCCAGCGGACGTTCTCGGCGTAGAACCGGTCGATCGCGCTCAGGTCCCGCCGGTTGAAGACGTTGTGCCACAACGCCCGCACGGAGCCTTCCACGTCGAACCCGGCCTTGTTGTCCGGTTCCGGCAGCGCGATCGGCTTGCGACCGCCGACCAGCCGCAGCGCCTCCGAGGAGGGGCGCTCCGAGACCGGGACGAGGCCGCCTTCGCGGGCGTAGGTGCGCGCCGCCTCGGCCACGTTGATGCCGAGCTGCTGGAGCTTGGCCGCGGTGTTGTAGAGGACCCACTCCTCGTAGATCTCGTTCTGCCACACCACGCAGTTGGCCATCACCCAGGTCTCCAGCCTGCGCCCGGTGGGCGGACCCCAGCGCCAGGGGCCGGTGTGGTGGCCGATGTTGATGGCCCGGTGCGAGGTGACGAACCCTTCGGTGTCGCTGCCCGCCCAGATCACGTCATCGGCGTAGTGGCGGCAGTCCGGGAAGGTGTTGATGCTCTGCGTCGTGCCGTCGATCAACCGCTCCACCCCGAACTTCACACCGCTGTCGTCGTAGAGGCGGCAGCCCTGCGCGTAGGTGTCGTAGATGTAGCCGATGTCCTGGTCTTCCCAGATGCGGTGGGTGATCCGGACGATGTAGTCGACGATGTCGGTGTAGGTGTCCTCGAACCCCTCCATCGACTGGCGGCGCTCACCGCCGTAGTTCACCCCGCCCAGCGTCGCGCCCGCACCGGGGCGCACGGCGATGCTGAAGTCGCTCGGCATCGTGCGCTTGCCGGACTCCATGGTGCCGCCGGGGGAACCCGCGGGCTGCTCGGAAACCTCGGTCATCGTGCGTCGCCTTCCCGGAGGCGCTCCAGCCGCAGCGTCGCGGTGGCCTGGTGCGCCGCCATGCCCTCGTAGTCGGAAATCGTCTCCACGGCCTCGGCCAGCAGTGGCGTCGCATCCTTCGAAACCCGCTGGTACGTCAGCGGTTTCAGGAATCGCGACACGGACAGGCCCGCGCTGTGCCGGGCGCCACCCGCGGTGGGCAGCACGTGGTTGGTGCCCGCCATGCCCTTGTCGGAGTAGGCGACCGTGCTCCACGTGCCCAGGAAGATCGAGCCGTAGTTGCGCAGCGAGTCGTGGTAGTAGTCGTCGTCGGCGGTCTGGATCTCCAGGTGCTCGGGGGCCAGGTCGTCCATCAACGCCACGGCCGTCTCGCGGTCCTGCGCCCAGGTCACCGAGCCGAAGTCGCGCCAGGCCGGGCCGGCGATCTCCTCGGTGGCCAGCGAGGAGAGCTGCTTGTCGGCCTCCTCGATGACCGCTTTGCCCAGCTCGCGGGAGGTGGTCACCAGCGCGGCGGGGGAGTTGACGCCGTGCTCGGCCTGGCCGAGCAGGTCGGCGGCGACCAGTTCCGGATCGGCGGTCTCGTCGGCGATCACCGCGACCTCCGACGGTCCGGCCAGCAGGTCGATGGCCACGCGGCCGAACAGCTGTCGCTTGGCCTCGGCGACGAAGGCGTTGCCCGCGCCGACGATCATGTCCACCGGCGCCTCGCCGAGCAGCCCGAACGACATCGCCGCGAGGGCCTGCACGCCACCCAACACGAACACCCGGTCCACGCCCGACAGGTGCGCGGAGTACACCACCGCCGGGTCCGCCTCGCCGTTCTTGCCGGGCGGTAGGCACGCCACCACGGTCGGCACCCCGGCGGCCTTGGCGACGCCGACGGTCATGAACGCGCCCGCGGTCAGCGGGAACCGGCCCGCGGGCAGGTAGGCGCCGACGCTCTGCACCGGCACGTAGCGGTACCCGGTGGTCAGGCCGGGGGCGAGCTCGACCTCGGCGTCGGACAGGCCCGCGCGCTGCAGGTCGGCGAACCGCCGGGTGCGCTCGGCGCCGAGCTCCAGCGCCGCGCGGTGCTCGGGCGTGAGCGCGTCACCGGAAGCTCTGATGGCCTCCTGGCTGAGCTCGACGTCCGGCTTGTCCCAGCCGTCCAGGTCGCGCGCGTAGCGCAGCACCGCGTCGAAGCCGGCCCGTTCGATCTCGCCGAGCATCTCCGAGACGCGTTGCGCCACGCGGGGATCCTGCTGGGCCGCGGGTGCTTCCGAGGCGGGCGCTTTGAGGTGTTCGAACCGCCCGGCCAGGTCGCCGAGCAGCCGTGAGCTGAATCGCATGAGGCGAACGCTAAGCGGGGCTGGACCACAGGACAAGAGCGGAGTTTCTTGTAAGAGGCATAGGACAACCCTATGCGATCACGATCAGCTAATCCGTATGCACAGCCGGTGTCGAGCTGGCCTGATCCTCCCGGATCGTGAATTCATCCGTATGCATGTGGGGCTTGACACACGATTCGGGCGCTGCGACTCTCTTGCGAATCCGCCGACTCGTCCGATCGAGCAACAGGCATGCGCGGGCGAAGATGCCCGCCCCGGATCTCGGAGCTACGTTTGTCGACTTCAACTCCCGTGCCCGAAAAGCAGGCACAGTCCCCAGCGCCGATGCGCAGAGCCGTCACGGCCGGCGTGATCGGCAACTTCGTCGAGCAGTTCGATTTCGGCATCTACGGCTATCTCGCACCGGTCATGGCACCGGTGTTCTTCCCCTCCCAGGACCCCGTCGTCGGTGTTCTGAGCACCTACGCGATCCTGGCCATCGGCACGATCATCCGCCCCCTCGGCGGCATGATCCTCGGGCGCTGGGGTGACCGCTTCGGTCGCCGGAGCGTTCTGCTGTGGACGATCGCGCTGATGGGTCTGTGCACCGCGCTGATCGGTGTGCTGCCCACCTACGCGCAGGTCGGCATGCTCGCACCGCTGCTGTTGCTGGCGATGCGGATGATGCAGGCCCTGATCTCCGGCGGCGAGTACGTGGGTGCCATCGCGTTCGTCGTGGAATGGGCCGAACCGAAACGACGCGCCTACTACACCTCGTTCGTCTCCATCAGCGTGTTCGTCGGAATCCTCGGCGGCGCGGGCGTTTCCGCGCTCACCGCCGCCGTCTTCGACGACGCCGCGCTGCAGAGCTACGGCTGGCGGATCCCGTTCCTGCTCGCTCTGCCGCTGAGCCTCGTCGGGCTCTGGGTGCGCAAGCGCGTCGGCGAGACGCCGGAGTTCGTCAAGGCCACCGCCGACGGCGCGGAGGTCGTCAAGGCGCCGCTCACCGAGGCGTTCAAGTCGCAGTGGCGCGAGATGCTGGTCTTCTGCGGCTCGTCGATCACCCTCGCGATCGTGTCCTACACCTGGGTCACGTACCTGCCGGAGTTCCTGTCGTCCAACGTCGGCCTGTCGCGGGCGGAGGCCCTGGGCTCCAACGCCATCTCGGTCGCGGCGATCATCCCGCTGCTGCCGCTGGCGGGTGCGCTCTCGGACCGGATCGGTCGACGTCCGATGCTCATCACCGGGTACCTCTCGGCGCTCGTGCTGATCCCGGTGGCCTTCGCGGTCGCCCAGATGGGCACGTTCACCGCGGCAGTGATCGCGCAGCTGATCTACGTGATCCCGGAGTTCTTCCTGACCGGCATCGTGACGGTCTGCGTGGCCGAGCTGTTCGCGACCAAGACCCGGTTCAGCGCCGGAGGTGTCGCGTACAACTGCTCGTTCGCCCTGTTCTCCGGCATCACGCCGTTCGTCTCGGCGCTGCTGGTGAGCACCTTCGGCACGATCTACGCCGTCTGGGGCTACCTCGCGGTCGCCGCGGTGATATCCCTGGTCGTCGTCATCAAGTGGATGGAGGAGAGCTACCGACTCGACCTGACCACGGGGAAACCGATGGAATGATCGGGTTCCATGCTCGTTCTGCTCAGCGGTGCGGGTAGCGGAACCTCAGCGGTTCTCCGGGGGCCGGGCGCCACTCCTTGAGTAGCCAATTGCGCGGCGTCGCGGCGTCCTCCCCGGAGAACCGCTGAGAACCCGCGGCGGTGCGGGTTGCCGCGTCGCTTGCTCGCAGTTGCTGATGAATCACCCGTCCGCCCAGGAGGCTCCTCCTTCGAGGAGGGTTTCCTGGGCGAGGCGGGCGAGTTCGCCGGTGGCCGGGGAGAGCGTGCGGTTGCGGCGGTGGATCAGCGCGATCGTGTCGTAGAGCGGTTCGGCGAACGGGGCGGTGTGCAGCTCGGCCGGGAAGCGGCGGCTGTTGACCACCGCGCGGGAGGCGATCGTGTCGCCGATGCCCTGGGCGGCCAGCCGCAACGCGGACTCCACGTGCTCGACCTCGATCCCGGCGTCCAGCGCCACCCCGGCCAGCTGGGCGCGTTCGGCCAGCTGGCGGCGGGTCGGGTCGGCCCAGCCGTAGCGGGCGTCGTAGAGGATCAGCGGTGCGGTCGTGAGGTCCTCCACCGCGACCGGCCGCCGGGTGCGCTCGGGGTAGGGGCTGACGTAGAGGACCTCGTCGCGCGCCAGCGGGGTGACCGACAGGGCCTCGTCGTCGATGGGCAGCACGACCAGGCCCGCTTCCAGGTCGCCGTCGCGGACCGCCGCCGCGGTCTCGGCCGAGTTCTGCCCCACCAGGCGGACCTTGACGTCGGGGTAGCGGTCGAGGAACTGCCGGACCAGGTCCGACAGCAGGTAGTAGTCGGCGTTGCGCAGGAGCCCGAACGTGGCCGTGCCCCCGCTGAGCGTGTTCAGCGCGCGCACGGCCGCGCTGCCGTGGTCCACCGCCGCCAGGGCCTGCTCGGCGTGGGGCAGCAGCTCGCGCCCGGCTTCGGAGAGCGTCAGCTTGCGGCTGCCGCGGACGAACAGCGCGGTCCCCAGCTCCTCTTCGAGCCTCCGGACGAGTTCGGACACCGACGGCTGGGCCATGTCGAGCTCGCCCGCCACCGCCGTGAACGTGCCGAGTCGGTGGGCCAGCAGGAACGCGCGCAGCTGGTTGAGGGTCACGGCCGAACCCTACGGCATGCGTAGACGGTTGCCCGAGTCCTCTTGACATGGCTCTTCACAACGGCTTCCATCCATACATACGTATTCACACGGAGGTGCTGATGTCTCAGGTCGAGGTGACCCGGCAGGAACTGGAGCGGCGGACGATCCGGCGATCGGACTTCGTCTCGTGCAACCAGGCGTTCATCGACTGCCGCACACCGGGCTCCGACCGCAAGGAGAACTACTCGATGATCGGGCCGGGGGTGACCCAGAGCCCGAACCAGGTGGTCAACCTGCGCGAGGCGCACGGCTACAACATCGGCGCGGCCGCGATGCCCCACGGCATCGTCAACAACCTGCACCTGCACTTCACCGCCGAGGTGTTCATCTGCTTCCGGGGCGAGTTCCTGCTGCGCTGGGGTGCCGACGGGCAGGAGGGCGAGCTGGTGCTGCGGGAAGGCGACATCGCCTCCATCCCGACCTGGATCTTCCGGGGCTTCACCAACATCGGGCCCGATGACGGCTGGCTGTTCACGGCCCTCGGCCACGACGACACCGGCGGCATCATCTGGGGCCCGAGCGTGCTGCGCGAGGCCGAGGGGCACGGCCTGTTCCTGACCGAGGACAACCGGCTCGTCGACACCGTCGCCGGCGATGAGAAGCCCGAGGACGTCGAGCTCAAGCGGCCGATGAGCCCGGAGGACATCGCCGGTCTGAGCTCCTTCCCGGTCGAGAAGATGCGCAAGCGCGTCGCCACCGCCGACGACCTGGAGTGGTCGGCCCGGGCGCTGCTCGGTTCGGCGCTGCCGGGCGGGGCGGCCGAGCTGGCGCAGGTCATCGGCTTCGGCATGACCGAGGACCGGCTGCAGGAACCGCGGATCTACAACCCGCACGGCCACAACATCTCCTGGCTGCGCGCGGCTCCGGGCGAGGGCATGCTCACCCACCGGCACGCGGGCACGCAGGTCCTGATGGTGAAGGACGGCGAGTGGGAGGTGACCCTCAACCGCGAGGAGGAGGTCTCGGTGCGGCTCGGCCCGTGGGACATGCTCTCGGTGCCGGCCGGTGCGTGGCGCAAGATCCGCAACGTCTCCGACGAGACCGCCAGCATGCTGGTCATCAACAGCGGTGACGGGCGGGTCCGCCTCGACTGGGACGACGAGGTCGTCAAGGCCGCCGCGGACGCCGGGGTCGGCGTCGACCACAACGGCTACCTGGCCCCGTTCCACCTCATCCCGCGACCGGTGGGCAAGTGAGCCCGATCGTCCTGGTGCCCGGCATGCTTTGCGACGCCGACCTGTGGTCGGACCTGCCGGAGCTGCCGGGCGAGGTGGTGCACGCGGAGATCACCGAACCGACCATCGGCGGCATGGCCGAGCAGGTGCTGTCCGCAGTGGACGGTAAGTTCACCCTGGTGGGGCTGAGCCTCGGCGCGATCGTCGGGTTCGAGGTGCTGCGGCGGGCGCCGGAGCGGGTGAGCGCCTTCGGCGCCCTGTCGACCAACGCCGGAGAGCCCCGGCCGGACCAGCGCCAGGCGTGGGAGCGGCAGGCCGCGGCCGACTTCGACGGGGTCGTCGAGGAGACCCTGCCCGCGATGTTCGCCGAACCCCGGAGCCCCCTGCGGGAGCGGTTCCTGGGCATGGCCGGGCGGATCGGGCCCGAGACCTTCCACGCCCAGCTCGCCGCCCAGGCCACCCGGACCGAGGCGTTCGACGCCATCGCCGGCTACGACGGGCCGGTGCAAGTGCTGTGCGGCGACCGAGACGCCCTGTGCCCGACCGGGTTCCACGAGGAGATCGTCAAGCACGCGTCGCGTGGGCGGCTGCACGTGCTCTCCGGAGCCGGGCACCTGCTCCCGCTGGAACGCCCCGCCGTCGTGGGCGCGCTGATCGGGAAATTACTGGAACGAGGAGAACGATGACCACACCGCTCACCGGGCGAACGGCCCTGGTCACCGGCGGCGGCAACGGGCTGGGGCGTGCGATGTCCCGGGCGCTGTCGGCCGCTGGAGCCCGGGTCGTCGCCGTGGGCCGCAAGCGCGACACCCTGGAGGAGACCCTCGACGGTCTCGACGGACGTGCCGCGACCTGCGACGTCGCCGATCCCGAGTCGGTGGCGGCGCTCGCCGGGGAACTGGCGGGCGAGGAGATCTCGATCCTGGTCAACAACGCCGGGATCGCCGGACCCGTCAAACCGCTGCTGGAGATCGAACCCGCCGAGTGGGACGAGGTCTTCGACATCAACGTGCGCGGCGTCTACCTGATGTGCCGGGCGTTCCTGCCGCAGATGGTCGACCGGGGTGCCGGTGACGTCGTCAACGTCGCCTCGGTGTCCGGAAAGCGGCCGCTGCTGCGCCGAACCCCGTACTGCGCCTCGAAGACCGCCGTGATCGGGCTGACCACGACGCTGGCGGGAGAGGTCGGGCCGCACGGGGTGACGGTGAACTCGCTGTCGCCGGGGCCGGTCGAAGGACCGCGCATGACCCGCAACTTCCGGCTCGAAGCCGAGCGCAGCGGGATCACCGAGGCCGCCGCCGAGCAGGAGTTCGTCTCCCGCGCGCTGTTGCGGCGCATGGTGACCGAGGAGGAAGTGGGCCAGGCGCTGGTGGCGATGCTGCAGATGCGCGGGATGTGCGGAGCCGACATCGACCTGTCGGCGGGGATGGTGGCGCGATGACGACCTTGAAGCAACGAGTGCTGGCGGGCGAGAGGCTGCACGGCGGCCTGCTCCGGCTGCCCTCGGAGAACCTGCTGGAGATGGCGGCCGTGGCCGGGCTCGACTACGCGGTCATCGACTGCGAGCACGGTCCCGCCGACCTGCTGAGCCTGCAGCAGCACCTGCAGATCGCCGACGCCCACGGGCTCCCGGTGCTGGTCAGGGTGGGGGAGCACGAACCGGCGCTGGTGCTGCGCGTGCTCGACCTCGGCGCGCAGGGGGTGATCGTGCCGCACGTCGACACGCCCGAGCAGGCGAGGGAGGTGGTGGCGTCGGCGCACTACCCGCCGCTGGGCGAGCGCGGCTTCGCCACCTACAGCCGCGCCGGTCGCTTCGGCACCAACAGCATCGCCGAACACCTCGCGCAGGCCGAGCGCGGCACGATGGTCGTCCCGATGCTGGAAACGCCGCAGGCGTGCGACAACGCGAGCGAGATCCTCGCCGTCGAGGGCGTCGACACGGTCCTGGTGGGGCCCGCCGACCTCTCGGTGGCCATGGGCCGCAGCGGGCCGTCGGACCCGGACGTGGCCGCCCGCCTCGCCCAGGTCGTCGAGGCCGCGGGCGGCGCGCCGCTGATGACCATCGTCGGCTCCACCGAGCAGGGCGCCCAGGCCCCGCCGGGGATGGTGCTCTACAACCTCACCCACATCCTCATGCAACTGCTGCGGAGCCTGAAGAGCTGAGGATCCGCCCGTCCTTCCCCCAAATCGACTTCGACGCGCGATCGATGGCCGTGCTGATCCGGGCCAGCATCGACGCCGCGCAGCGCGTCCGCGACGGCTCCGACGTCGACCTGGACACCTACGCGTGCGAGGTCGTCACCGCGATCGACCTCGCGGTCCGGGGAGGTCGGGCATGAGCCACGACCTCAAGCCGCTGCTGCGCAGGATCGGCCCGGACGTGCTGGGGCCGGTCGCGGTCTTCTACCTCGTGGGCCGAGAACTGGGACCGCTACCCGGCTTTCCGCCGGGTGCTGTGGTCGTGCACTTCTGGGGCGTGCTGTTCCTGCTCGACGCCGCGGGCAGGGTCGTGATGGCCCTGACGCTGCCGATCGACGTCGTCCCGCTGCTCGACGACCTGCTCCTGGTCGTCGTGGTGATCGCGCTGCCGGCCTTGCAGCGCGTCGTCGGACGCCGGATGCTGCGCAACGCCGGACTCCGCCTGCAGGGCACGACGATCACGCCGCTGCGCTGATCAGCGGGAGGCGTGGGTGGCGCGCAGGACGAGCTCCGGGGTGAACAGCGTGCGCCGGGGCTCGGGGTCGTCGTCGGACTCGATGCGCCGGACCAGCAGGCGGGCGGCTTCGTGGGCGAGTTCTCCCAGGTCGTAGTGCACGGTGCTGAGGCCGAACGCCTCCCACGCCGCCATCGGTATGTCGTCGAAGCCGATGAGCGTGAGGTCTTCGGGGATGCGCACGCCGTGGGCGCGAGCGGCGTTGAACGCGCCGATCGCGATCACGTCGTTGCCGCAGAACACGGCGGTGGGGCGGGTCGGTCCGGCCAGGATCTCGGTGAGTCCCCGGTATCCCGTGTCGAAGTCGAAGGGGCCGCGCCGCACGGACTCCTCCGGCAGGCCGATGCCCGCCTCGGAAAGCCCCAGGCGGAAACCCATTTCGCGTTCGCGGCCGGTGGTGGTCTCCGCGGGGCCGCCGATGTGCGCGATGTCGCGGTGGCCGAGTCGGGCGAGCTCGCGGGCGACCAGCCGGCCGCCGAGCTCGTTGTCGACCACGGCCGCGTCGGCCGGGCGACCTCCGGCCTCGCGGTTGAGGAAGACGAACGGGAGCTCGCGCCGCTGCAGGTCGTCGGGCAGGCGGGACCCGATGGTCGCGGTCGCCAGCACGACGCCGTCGATGGAGCGGTCCAGCAGGCGCTGGCTGGCCACGGCGGTCTCGGACCGCTCGGTGAACAGCATCATCCGGTAGCCGTGCTGCTCCAGCTCGTCGTGCAGCGGGCCGATCAGGTGCGGGTAGAACGGGTTGGTGAGGTCGGTGACCACGACGCCGATGCGCTTGGTCACCCGCGTCGACAGGCTGCGGCCGGTCTCGCTCGGCACGTAGTTGAGCGCATCGGCCGCGCGCTGGACCCGTTCCCGGGTAGCCTCCGACACGCGCTGATCGCCGCGAAGGGCCCGGGACACCGTCGGCTGCGAAACACCCGCCAGGCGGGCCACATCGCGGCTGGTGATCAAGGACTTGGCTCCCCTCGGAGTAGCTGCATACGAATACTACTCCTGCGCGATGCACGCCCCGTTCAGCCGCCGAAGAGCCCGGCGCGTGAGCTGAATACGTATAGCGGATCGGAATCGTTTCCTCCACTTCCAGGTGGGTCGCCTCGCCCGGGGTCGCAGTGGTGAAGGTGTGAGCGGTTGCTCCGGTGGGGTGGAGTTCCGAGGGATCTGGCCGCGACCACCTGATCGAGTGAGGGATCATCGTTGCGAACGCGAGCGCAGTGAGGGGTCCGATGTTCTTCGGGATCGTCCACCTGGTCGGCATGGTGGCGACGGTGGTCATGAGCGCGCTGCTCTGGCGGCAGCGGGCCAGGCAGGGGCGCGCGTGGCCGTGGCTGATGGCCGGGCTGGTCGCGGGCGTGCTCTGGCCGGTGACGCTCTGGCCCGCGGTCGCGGCCTACTGGCACCGCAAGGGCGAGTCGGCGAAGGCCCCGCTGATCGCCGGGGCGTGCGCGCTCGGCGCGGTGATCATGCTGCTGGTGGTCGGCGGGCTGTCCGGGTCGGACCAGCGGGCCCAGCCCGCGGGACCCCAGGTGCTGCGGGAGCCGAGCTCGCCGCCGCCGTCGGTGATCACGCCCGAGCCGGTCCTCGCGCCCCCGCCGCAGCAGGACCGGGCGCAGGTGCGCGACGTACTCGACGACGACCGGGTGCTCATCCAGGTGCCCGGCCGGGAGCCGCAGGTGGTGCGCATCGCGGGAGTGCAGGCCCCGGCGGAGGGGGAGTGCTGGAGCTCCGAGGCGCGCGCGTTCGCCGAGGGCGCGCTGCGCGATGCGACGGTGCAGGTCACCTTCGGCGTCGGCTGGAGCAGCGGTCGCAGTCCCGAACCCGAGGTCTCGCTGATCCTCCCCGATGGCGCCGAGTACTCGTCGCTGGCCCTGCAGCAGGGCGCGGCCCGGCTCTACCCGCAGGCGTTCCTGGCCGAGGGGCTCACCTCGGAGCTCACCCAGGCCGAGGCCACGGCCAAGACCGCGGGCCGCGGGCTGTGGGGTCAGCAGTGCGGCGCGGTGCGAGCCGCGCCCGTGCCGCCGCAGGCCGAGGAGATCCTGCCCGCCTACTACGCCACCTGCGAGCAGGCCAGGGCCGCCGGAGTGGCGCCGCTGCGGCGCGGCGACACCGGCTATTCGTCCACGTTGGACAGCGATGCTGACGGCATCGCGTGCGACTGACTCCGGCTGAACCGGAGGTCGCGGTCGCCGACCGGCAGGTGCCGCAGCACCAGCAGGTCGTGGAAGTAGTCCATCTTGACCCGCCAGGGCGCCTTGACGTCCGAGCGCGGGAAGGCGTCGATGCCGCGCTGGACGTAATGGGAGGTGAAGTTCTCGATCATCGGCTGCGCACCCCGGTTCGCCTTCACCGGAACGCACCGGTCGTGGCCGTTGCGGCGCATCTGGCGCAGCAGCCGGACGACGAACTCGCCCACCAGGTCGGCCTTGAGCGTCCAGCTGTGGTTGGTGTAGCCGAAGGTGAAGGCCAGGTTGGGGATCCCGGACAGCATTGCTCCCTTGTAGACGGTCGTCTCGCTCGGGGCGACCTCGCGGCTGTCGACGGTGAAGGTGATGCCGCCGAACGGGCGCAGCCGCAGCCCGGTGGCCGTGATGACGATGTCCGCGTCCAGCTCGGCACCGGACCGCAGGCGGATCCCGGTCTCGGTGAACTCCTCGACGTGGTCGGTCACCACCGAGGCCCTCCCGCTGCTCAGCGCGTCGAAGAGGTCGCCGTCGGGGGCCAGGCACATCCGCTGGTCCCACGGGTCGTAGCTGGGGTTGAAGTGCGTGTCGACGTCGTAGCCTGCCGGGAGCCGCTCGGCGGCGGCCTTGCGGATCGCCTTGCTCATCCACTTCGGGAACGCCCTGCTCAACCGGTACGAGCCCGCGCTGTAGAGGATGTTCTTCCAGCGCACGAGCGCGTAGGTCGCGCGTTCGCCGAGCCTGCCGCGCAGGTGCGCCAGGAGCGGGTCCTGTCCGGGCACCGACACCACGTAGCTGGGTGAGCGCTGCAGCATCGTCACGTGCGCCGCGTCGTCGGCCATCGCCGGGACCAGGGTGATCGCCGTGGCACCGCTGCCGATCACCACGACCCGCTTGCCCGCGTGGTCGAGGTCCTCCGGCCAGTGCTGCGGGTGCACCACGGTTCCGGCGAAGCGCTCGACGCCGGGGAACTCGGGCGCGTGCGGCTGCTCGTAGTGGTAGTAACCGGCGCAGAGGTGCAGGAACTTCGCGGTCAGCCGCACCTGTTCGCCGTCGTGCTCGGCCAGCACCGTCCAGCGCGCCTCGTCGCTGGACCAGGAGGCGCTGAGCACCCGGTGCCGGTAGCGGATCCGCCGGTCGATGCCAGCGTCTTCGGCGGTCGCGCGGACGTAGTCGCGGATCGCAGGACCGCCCGCGAAGGACTGCGCACCGGGCCACGGCCGGAACCGGTAGGCCATGGTGAACATGTCCGAGTCGGAGCGGACGCCGGGGTAGCGGAACAGGTCCCAGGTCCCGCCGAGCGCATCGCGGGATTCGAGGATCGCGTAGTCCAGGCCGGGGAAGGCGGACTGGAGCTGGTGCGCGGCGCCGATCCCGGCCAGCCCGGCTCCCACGATCAGCACGTCCAGGTCATCACGCACGGCGGCTCCTCCCGCAGCGGCGGCGCGGGAACCGCGCGCGAACACCACGGCTCCCCTCCCTGCACCCACCTCGAAATTACCGCCGAGTGCTCACCTCGGATACCGCATGCCGGGTGGCGTTCGGGGACCGCCTCAGGCCTCGACGTCCGGGATCGGCAGCGGCATGTTCGGCGCGACCAGCCCGCCGTCCACCGCCAGGACCTGGCCGGTGACGTAGGACGAGGAGGGGGAGGAGAGGTAGAGGATCGCCGCTGCGATGTCCTCCGGGACGCCGATCCGCCGCAGCGGGGTGTGGCCTTCCAGCGTCGCCTTCATCTCCGGGGCGGCGGCCACGACCTCCAGCGCCTCGGTGAGGATCGCGCCGGGGGCGACGGCGTTGACGCGGATGCGCGGGTTGAGGTCCGCGGCCATCATCCGCACCGCGTGATCGAGCGACGCCTTGGCCGCGCCGTAGGCGAGGTAGCCGCGGCCGACGAGGTGCCCGGTGCTGCTGGAGACCATCACCACGCTCGCCGCGTCCGACTTCGCCAGGTGCGGCACGGCCTCGCGCACCAGGCGCACCCCGTGCACGACGTTGTTCTCGAAGGACTTCCGCAGCGCCTCGTCGTGGGTGTTGGTGAACGGCCGGGGCATCGATCCGCCGGTCACGCTCACCACGACGTCGATCCGGCCCAGCTCCTCGGCGACGCGGGCAACCGCCCCTGCCACGGCTTCGGCGTCCCCGGCGTCGGTGGGGATCGCCACCGCGCGTCGCCCCAGCTCGCGGATCTGCTGGGCCACCGCCTCGATCTGGTCGGGCGTGCGCGAGAGCACCGCCACGTCCGCGCCGGCCTCCGCCAGCGCCAACGCCGTGGCGGCCCCGATCCCGCGCCCGGCCCCGGACACCAGCGCGACCCGGCCATCGAGCCGGAACAACGGCAACGTCGCCAACTTCGCCTCCTCACCTCGTCCACCACCGGATTTCAGTGGAAACCCCATCCCGGATTTCAGTGGAACTCGGGGACCTGGTTTCAGTGGAAGCCTGGGACCGGGTTTCAGTGGAAATCGGGTCAAGCAAGTGCTTGGTAGGGTATCGGGTGGAGGTGGGGTTGGCCAGGGTCAGTCGGATTCGAGTTCGCGGGTGAGGGTTTCGAGCTCCGCGCCACCCGCCATCTGGTGCGTGAGGCGGTCGAGGGTGATGTCCTGCTTCTCGTGGCTGCCGAGGCTCCGTCCCCGCTTGAGCAGCAGGAAGCGGTCGCCGACCGGGTAGGCGTGGTGCGGGTTGTGGGTGATCAGCACGACGCCCAAACCCCGGTCACGGGCCCGGGCGACGTGCCGGAGCACGATCCCGGCCTGCTTGACGCCCAGCGCGGCGGTCGGCTCGTCGAGGATGAGGACCTTGGCGCCGAAGTGCACCGCCCGGGCGATCGCCACGCACTGCCGCTCACCGCCGGAGAGCGTGCCCACCGGCTGCTCGACGTCGCGCAGCTCGATGCCCATCTCGGCGAGCGCGGTGCGGGTCGTCTCCCGCGCCCGCTTGCGGTCGACCAACCCCCACCTGCCGGGCTCGGAACCGAGGAAGAAGTTCCGCCACACGCTCAGCAGCGGCACCACCGCCAGGTCCTGGAACACCGTCGCGATCCCGCGGTCCAGCGCCTCCCGAGGTGAGCCGAACCGCACCGGCGATCCCTCGAACAGCAGCTCCCCGGTGTCGTGCTGGTGCGCACCGGCGAGGACCTTGATCAGCGTCGACTTGCCCGCGCCGTTGTCGCCCAGCACGCAGGTGACCTCACCGGCGTTGACCACCGTCGAGACGTCCTCCAGGGCGGTGACGGTGCCGTAGTTCTTGCCGATGCCGCGCGCTCGCAGGAGCGGAGTCATCGCCTCACCTCCGTTGCCGTTCCGCGCGGCGGCGGAAGGAGTTGTTGACCAGCACCGCGCCGAGCAGCAGCACTCCGAGGAACAGGAAGAACCAGTCGTTGTCCCAGCGGGCGAACACGATGCCCTGCCGGACCATGCCGAAGATCAGCGCCCCGACCGCAGCCCCGATGGCCGAGCCGAAACCGCCGGTGAGCAGGCACCCGCCGATGACGGCGGCGATGATGAACTGGAACTCCAGGCCCACGCCCTGGTTGGCCTGCACGGTGGTGAACCGCAGGATGTTGATCGATCCCACCAGCCACCCGCACAGCGCGGTGGTCATGAACAGCCCGACCTTGGTGCCCAGCACCGGGACGCCGACCGCGCGGGCGCTCGCCGACGAGCCGCCGACGGCGAAGATCCAGTTGCCGAACCGCGTGCGCAGCAGCAGGAACGACGCCACCAGCGCCGCCCCGATCCACCACGCGATGGAGATCTGAAACGACGTGCCGCCGATGTCCACGGTGGAGGCGAAGGCGAACCCGGCGGACTCGTAACCGGGCGCCGAGCGGATGCCGGAGACCTGCACGGTTCCGGTGACCAGGCGCGTGACGCCGAGGTTGAGGCCCTGCAGCGCGAAGAACGTGCCGAGCGTGACGATGAAGCTCGGCAACCCGGTGCGCATCACCAGCAGCCCGTTGAACGCGCCGACGAGCAGCGCGAACACCAGCGACAGCGCCAGCCCGGCCCAGACGTTCCACCCCAGCTCGGTGGCCACGATCGCCGTGACCAGCGCGGTCGAGGCGGTCATGACGCCCGCGGAGAGGTCGAACTCGCCGCCGATCATCAGCAGCGCCACGCCGACTGCCATGATGCCCAGCGTCGCCGAGTCGTCCAGCCAGGTCGCCGTCCCCAGCGGGGACAGGAACTCGTCGGTGACCAGCGAGAAGAACGCGAACACGCCGATCGCGCCGATCACCGCGCCCAGCTCCGGTCGGGTGAGATGTCGGCTCATGCCTACCTCGTTCCGCGTCGCGCGTACTCGCCGACGACGTCCACGGTGGACTTGTCGACGAAACCCGGGCCGGTGTAGACGGGTTCGCCACCGCCGACGGTGTTGGCGTTGTCCAGAAACAGCTTCAGGAACACCACCGGCAGGTAGCCCTGCTCGTACTGCTGCTGGTCGACGGCGAACAGCAGCTCCCCGGCCTGGATGGAGGCGACCACGTCGCCGTTGAGGTCGAAGGTCGACACCGCCGCCCGGGAACCCGATTCGCGCACCGCGTTGACCGCGTTCGCGGCGACCTGCGGGTTGAGCGTGAGCACCCCGTCCACGGACGGGTCGGACTGCAACGCGCCCTTGATGCGCGACTGCGCGTCGGTCGGGTTGTTGATGTCGACCTGCAGGTCGATCACCTCGCCCGAGGTGAAACCCCCGCGCGCGCCGTCGCAGCGCTGGGCGAGCGTCTCGACGCCCGCCTGGTGGATCACGCACAGGAGCTTGCGCTTGCCCGCCTGCGAGAACCGTTGCCCGGCAGCGGTTCCCGCGACCTTCTCGCTCTGCCCGACGTGGGTGATCGCGCCGAAGGCGGCGCTGACCTCCTCGCCTGCGTTGATGGTGATCACCGGGATGCCGGCGGCGACCGCGTTGGTCACCGAGGTCCGCATCGCCTCCGGGCTGCCGAGCGAGACCACCAGCCCGTCGGCGCCCTGGGCGATGGCGTTGTCCACCAGCTTCGCCTGGTTCCCGGGGTCGGGATCGGCCTGGTACTGGACTTCGACGTCCAGGTCCCGGCCCGCCTGCTCGGCGCCGTTCTGCACCACGTTCCAGAACGCGTCACCGGGCGTGCTGTGGCTGACCACGGCGATGCGCAGCGGCCCGTCGCGGGTGTCGGCCTGCTGGTGCGCGCCCGGCAGCGGCCCGGACGCCTTGGGGCCGGTGCACCCGGCCAGCGCCAGCGCTCCGATCAGGAGCACCGGCAGCAACCGCGTCGTCGCGAGTCTGCGGTGTGAGGTCATCGGCCTTCCCGGATCCGGGAGAACACCTCGTCCAGGTGGACCAGGCTGCGCGCGGTGTTGCGCCGGGGCCCGCAGTCGTCGGAATCCGGCCCCAGCGCGGTGTCCTGCTCCAGCACGTACCAGCCGTGGTAGCCGGCCGCGTGCACCGAGCGGACCATCGCCTCGGTGTCGACGTCGCCATCTCCGAGCGGCACGAACAGACCGCGCGCGACGGCGTCGGCGAACCCCACCCGCCCGGCGCGGACCTCGGCGGCCAGATCGGCCCGGACGTCCTTGAGGTGGAGATGCCCGATGCGCGTGGGATGCCGCTCGGCCAGCGCGACCGGGTCCGTCCCTCCGACCAGCAGGTGCCCGGTGTCCAAGCACAGCGGCATCGGGGAGTCGGCGAGGAAGCGCTCGATCTCGGCTTCGGTCTCCACGTGCGTGCCGACGTGCGGGTGCATCGCGACGCGCAGTCCCTCGGCGGTGACGACCTCGGTGATGCGGCGGCAGGTGTCGATGAGCGTCGCCCACTGCGCGTCGTCGAGCTGCGGGCGCCCGTCGTAACCGTCGAGCCCGGTGGCCGCGGCGAGCACCACGATCTCGCCCCCACCGGCGGCGATCTTCTTCGCCGTCGCCGATGCCTCGGCGACGCTGCCCTCGGCTGCGGACGCGTCGTGCATCGGGACGGCGAGGAAGCCGCCGACCAGCTCCAACCCGTTCCTGCCGATGATGGTCGGCGGATCCGGCAGGTAACCGGGCGGTCCGAGCTCGGTGGCGTGCACGCCGAGCCCGGCCATCTCGGAGAGGACCCGCTCGGGTTCGAGGATCCGGCCCCAGCCGGGGACTTCGCTCACGCCCCAGGAGATCGGCGCGGCCGCGACCTTGAACGTCATGCGCCCACCTCCACCGGCTTGCCGACGCGCAGCGACTCCTCGCACGCCTCGGCCAGGCGCAGGCTGACCAGCGCGTCCCTCGGCGGTGACGGGTTCTCGGCCCGGCCGGCGATGACGTCGAGGAACACGCGGGTCTCCCGCAGGTAGGCGTCGTGGTAGCGCTCGGTGAAGGACGTCCAGGGCCGCTGCGGACCGGTGCCCGCGACGGTGTTGAGCGGGGTGCGCTCGTCGAGTCCCACGCTGAGCGTGTCGCGCGAGGCGAAGACCTCCAGGCGGCAGTCGTAGCCCACCGGGTCGTGCCGGGCGGCCGAGAGCAGCGCGTGCGCGCCCCCGGCGAAGCGCAGCGACACCACCGCGTTGTCCACGTCGCCCACCTCCCGGAACGCCTCGTCGACCAGCACCGATCCGGAGGCGTAGACCTCGGTGACCGGTTCGCCGAGCAGCCACGGCACCGCGTCGAGATCGTGGATCAGGCAGTCCCGGAACAACCCGCCCGAGGTGGCGACGAACTCCCTCGGCGGTGGCAGGTGGTCGTTGCACACCGCGCGCACCAGGTACACCGACCCGGCCGATCCGTCGCGGAGCCGCCGGTGCACCTCGGCGGTGTCGGGGTCGAAGCGGCGCTGGAACCCGACCAGCACCGGGACGCCGGAGCTCTCGATCTCGTCGACCAGCGCCGACATCGTGGAAAGGTCTGAGGCCAGGGGTTTTTCGCAGAGCACGGGTGTTCCGGCGGCGAGGGCTGCGCGCACCAGGTCGGGGTGCGTGCCGGTCGGCGTGGCGATCAGCACCCCGTCGGCCGCGAGGAGTTCGTCCACAGTGGTCACCGCCGCGGCGGGCGGGCCGAGGTCGGTGGCGGCGGCCTCGGCCCTGCCCGGTGCCGGGTCGAAGAGCAGCAGTCGGTCGATTTCGTCGAGCGCGGCGAGATTCGTGGCGTGCATGGAGCCGATGCGACCGACCCCGGCTACTCCGATCTTCATCTCGGCGAGGGCCTCGATTCGTCTAGAGGGACGCGTTGGCGCGGATCAATGCTGTGCGCTGCCTCACAACGATGTCAAGAGCCGTTCGCGCGAAGAAGTTCCGCGACGGATGTCCACTGTGGACGAGAAATGGCCGGTCCGTGCCGGGCCGACCTGGGACGACAGGTGCGAATGTCCGGACAAAAGGTTGACGCGGGGTGTTCGGATCCAGTAGACGTTTAGGTCAGATGCGGGAGGACGAGATCGGCGTAGCGGGCGATCATGGCGGAAAGGACCTGGTCGCCGGGCGAGTCCCAGATCTCGGCGTTGAAGATCTCCACCTCGACGTCGCCGGTGTACCCCGCGGCGTCGATCATGCTCGTGATCGAGGCGAAGTCGACGACCCCATCACCCATCATGCCCCGGGACAGCAGGGCGTCCCGGGCGATCGGGAGGTTGAAGTCGCAGACCTGGTAGGAGGCGATGCGGTTCTCCCGGCCCGCGCGGGCGATGCCCTCGGCCAGCGCCGGGTCCCAGTGGACGTGGAAGGTGTCCACGACCACCGCCACCTGCTCCGCCGGGTGCGGAGCGGCGAGGTCCAGGGCCTGCGCCAAGGTGGAGATGACCGCGCGGTCGGCGCAGTACATCGGGTGCAGCGGCTCCAGGACCAGCCGGACGCCGTGCTCGCGGGCGAACGGGACCAGGTCCGCGATCCGCTCGGCCACCCGCGCGCGGGCACCGGCCAGATCCCGATCGCCGTCCGGAAGCCCGCCCACGACCAGGATCAACGCCTCCGTGCCGAGCGCGGCGGCTTCCACGATCGCCGCCCGGTTGTCGGCCAGGGCCGCCTGCGCGCCGGCGTCGTCGGCGGCGGTGAGGAAACCACCGCGGCACAGACTCGACACCCGCAGCCCCGCATCGCGCACGAGCTCGGCCGACTCGGTCAGCCCCTCCTCAGCGACCCGGTCGCGCCACAGGCCCACCGCCGGGATGCCCGCGCGGACGGCGCCGTCGACCGCCTCCCGCAACGTCCACCGCTTCGTCGTCGCGATGTTCAACGACAGCCTCGTCAGATCGCTCACCGCTGCACTCCGCTCACCGCGAGGAACCCGCGCATCCGCTCTTCGGCCGCCTGCGGATCGACCAGCAGACCAGCCCCATCGGCGAGCCGGAACACCTCGGCCAGGTGCGGCACCGAGCGGCCCGCGTGCAACCCGCCCGCCATCGTGAACCCCGGCTGGTGGCCGTTGAGCCACGACAGGAACGCGATCCCCGTCTTGTAGTGGAAGGTCGGTGGCTCGAAGATGTGCCTGCCCAACGCCTTCGTGCTGTCGAAGATGGACTGAGCTGTCGCAGGGTCGTCGCGGTCCAACGCCTGGATCGCCGCGGAGGCGGCCGGGTGGATGGCGGCGAAGATCCCCAGCAGCGCGTCGGAGAACTCCCCGCGGGAGCCGACGATGAGATCCGGGTAGTTGAAGTCGTCCCCGGTGTAGAGCCGCACGCCCTCGGGCAGCTCCCGCCGCAGCGCGATCTCGTGATCGGCGTCCAGCAGCGAGACCTTCACCCCGTCGACCTTCTCCGGCCGCGCGCGGATGATTTCCAGGAACGCCTTCGTCGCCGCCGGGACGTCCTCGGTGCCCCAGTAGCCGCGCAACGCCGGGTCGAACATCGGCCCCAGCCAGTGCAGGATCACCGGGTCGTCCGCGTCGTCCAGCAGCGACCCGTAGACCCACGCGTAGTCCTCGGGCGAGCGGGACACCGCCGCCAGCGCGCGCGAGGCCATCAGGATCACCCGCGCGCCCGCGCCCGCCACGACCTCCGCCTGCTCGCGGTAGGCGGCGAGCACCTCCGGCAGCGTCGGGGTCCCGGTGAGGTGGTCGGTGCCCGCGCCTGCCGCGATCACCCCGCCGACCGAGCGGGCCTCCGCTGCCGAACGGCGCACCAGCTCGGCGGCTTCCCGCCAGCCGAGACCCATGCCGCGCTGCGCGGTGTCCATCGCCTCGGCGACGCCGAGCCCGTAGGACCAGATCCGGTGCCGGTAGGACAGCGTGGCGTCCCAGTCGATGTCGGCGGGCGCACCCGGCACGTTCTCGCCCAGGACTCGCGGAACCACGTGCGCCGCCGCGAACGCCGAACGCGACCGCAGCGGGGCCTCGGGCTTCGGCCACTCGCGCGGTGCACCCGTGGTGTGCGGGACCATCCGGCCGTCGGAGCGGGGGAGCAGCAGGCTCACGGCGCCACCTCGCCCAGCTCGACGCGACGGCCCTCGCGGGAGGACGTCAGCCCGGCCTCGGCCAACCGCACCCCGCGCGCGCCCGCGAGGAAGTCGTACGGGTGGTCGCCGTCGTCGCACAGGTGCCGCAGGAACTGCTCCCACTGGGCCTTGAACCCGTTGTCGAACTCCTGGTTGTCGGGCACAGGCGACCACTGCTGCCGGAACGGCGTGGCCTCCACCAAGTCCGGGTTCCACACCGGTTTGGGCGTGTGCACCCGGTGCTGCGCGACGCAGTGGTGCAGCCCAGCGACCGCGCTGCCGTGCGTGCCGTCGACGTGGAACTCCACCAGCTCGTCGCGGTGCACCCGCGTGGTCCACGACGAGTTGATCTGCGCGATCACCCCGCCCGCGAGCTCGAAGATCCCGTACGCGGCGTCATCGGCGGTCGCCGCGTAGGGCTCGCCGCGCTCGTCCCAGCGCTGCGGGACGTGCGTGACCACCTTCGCGGTCACGGCTTCGACCCGGCCGAAGAGGTTCTCCAGCACGTAGTTCCAGTGCGGGAACATGTCGGTGGCGATGCCGCCGCCGTCCTCCGCGCGATAGTTCCAGCTCGGCCGCTGCGCGGCCTGGAAATCGCCCTCGAACACCCAGTAGCCGAACTCGCCGCGCACCGACAGCACCCGGCCGAAGAACCCGGATTCGACCAGCCGGCGCAGCTTGAGCAGCCCCGGGAGGTACAGCTTGTCGTGCACGACACCGGTTTTCACGCCGGACTCCCGCGCCAGGCGGGCCAGCCGCAGCGCGCCCTCGACGTCGTCGGCGACCGGCTTCTCGGTGTAGACGTGCTTGCCGGCCTCCAGAGCGCGGGTGATGGCGGGTTCGCGGACCGAGGTCAGCTGGGAGTCGAAGTACAGCTCGTCTCCTCCGGCCAGCGCGGCGTCGAGATCGGTGCTCCAGCGGTCGATGTCGTGGTTCTTGGCGATCTCCTGGAGCTTCTCCTCGTTGCGCCCCACGAGGATCGGGTCCGGCACCACCCGGGTGCCGTCGGAGAGCTCGACCCCGCCCTGCTCCCGGATCGCCAGCACCGACCGGACCAGGTGCTGCCGGTATCCCATCCGCCCGGTGACGCCGTTCATGATGACGCCCAGCCGTCGCTCGGCCATGCCGAACCCCCTCTGTGTGGAAAGCGCTTACCAAGACCGTAGGCGGAAGCGGGAGCGGGATGCAAGGGGGGAGTCAGCGCCGCGGAGTGCTCTCGCGGACGATGACCTCACCGCGAACCTTGCGGCGCCGCGGTTTCGCCGTGGGGGAGGCGAGCACGAGGTCCAGCGCCTCGCGCCCCATGTCAGTCAGCGGCAGGCGAACCGTGGTCAGCGCCGGGGTGACGTCGCGCAGCGTCGAGATGTCGTCGAACCCGGCCACCGCCAGGTCCCGCGGCACGTCCACGCCGCGCTCGCGGCAGGCCGCCATCGCGCCCATGGCCATCAGGTCGTTGATCGCGAAGACGCAGTCGACCTCGGCACCGGAGTCCAGCAGCCGGTGCATCGCGCGAAAACCGCCGTCGCGGCTGAACTCGTCGGCCACCACCACCGGCTCGCCCGAGGGCCAGCCCGCGGTGAACCCGTCCCGCCGATCGCGGGAGACCAGCAGGTGCTCCGGGCCGGCGAGGATCGCCGGCCTGCGGTAGCCGAGCGCGGCGATCTCGGCGGCCAGGTCCTGCGCGCCCCGGCGGTTCTCCACCACGACGGTGTCGACCTGCAGCTTCGGTTCGCTGATGGCCACCACGCGACCGCCCGACGCCACGAACGGATCGAGCTGGGCGGCCGTTTCCCGCAGGTGGGCGCGGTCGCTGGTGCGGCTCCCGGCGAGCACGATCGCGCGTCCGCGCTGACGGCGCAGCGCCCCGAGCAGTTCGAGCTCCCGCTCGGGCTTGCCCGCCGTGCTGCACAGCATCACCAGCAGGCCCTGCTCCTCGGCGGCGTTGGCCAGACCCGCGGCGATGGTGGAGAAGTAGGGGTCGGAGATGTCGTTGACCAGCAGCCCCAGCAGGTCGGTGGAACCCCGGGCCATGGACTGCGCCTGGGCGTTCGGCGAGTAGCCGAGCCGGGTGGCGGCCCGCAGCACGCGGTCGTGCAGCTCGGCGCGGACCACCCGGTCGCTGCCGTTGAGAGCGCGCGAGGCCGTCGCGAGGGAGACGCCCGCCTCCTTGGCGACGTCGGTGAGGGTCGCTGCTCGTGCCGCCACGACGCTCCTTGTTCCTGGGGGGATGCGTTTCCCCAGGATACCGTCCGCCGATCAGCGCGCCTCGGAGCGCAGCCGGTCGAACTCCTCGCGCGGCACCGGCACCGCGTCCTTCTCGCCCAGCACCTCCCGCGGCACCCGGTGGGTCTCCCGCGCCGACCACGCGGCGAACGCGGCGATGACGTTGATGCCCAGGCACAGCCCGCCGACCACCAGCGGGACGTTCGCCGACCCCGGGGGAGCGACGAGGGTGAAGATGCTGGGCAGGAACGCGGTGATGGTCAGACCGACGTTCTGCGCGATGGCGAAGCCCGTGACGCGGGTGCGCGCCGGGAACAGCTCCTGGTAGTACGCGGCGAAGGTGGCGTTGCAGATCTGGTAGAAGATCCCCCAGGTCAGGATCGCCAGCACGATGGTCAGCACCACGTCCCCGCGGCTGACCGACCACAGGTAGGCGAAGGACAACACGCCCGAACCGAGCGCGCCGACGATCATCAGCGGCCGGCGGCCGAAGCGGTCCGACAGGCTCGCGAACCACGGGATGAACGGCAGCGCGACCAGGTTCGCCACGACCGGGATCCACAGGTAGACGGAGGTGCTCATCTCGATGCCGTAGCCGGACTGCGTCGCGTAGGCCGCGCCGAACACCGACACCACCACGCCGATCACGTTGACCAGCGTCATGCAGATCGCGCGCAGCACGTCGGTTCCGCTCTCGCGCATGACCTGCACGAACGGCGCCCGCACGGGAGCGTTCTCGGCCTTGGTGAAGACCTCGGTCTCCTCGACCCGGCGGCGGATCACGTAACCGGCGAAGACCACCACCGCGCTGAGCAGGAACGGGATTCGCCAGCCCCAGGAGTCGAAGGCCTGGTCCGACAGCACCGCCGACAGCGGCAGGAACACCGCCGCGGCGATGATCTGCCCCGCCTGCGTTCCGTGCAGGCTGAAGCTGGTGTAGTAGCCGCGCCTGCCGAACGGCGCGTGCTCGGCGATCATCGCGCTCGCGCCGCTGAGCTCACCGGCGACGGCGAAGCCCTGCGCGAACCGCAGCAGCACCAGCAGGACCGGAGCCCACAGGCCCACCTGGTGGTAGGTCGGCAGCAGTGCGACGGCGAAGGTCGACAAGCCCATCAGCAGCATCGCCAGCACCAGCACGTTCTTCCGCCCGTGCCGGTCGCCGTAGTGCCCGAACAGGATCGCGCCGATGGGGCGCGCGACGTAGCCGACGGCGTAGGTGCCCAGCGAGGAAACCAGTGCCACGGTGGGGTTTCCGCCTGGGAAGAAGATGCTGGGGAAGATCAGCGCTGCGGCTTGGGCGTAGACGAACCAGTCGTAGTACTCGAGTGCGCTGCCGATCCACCCGCTGGCGGCGGCCCGGCGCGATCTGCTCCGGGAGTCGTCGGTGCGCTGTCCGCTCATGCGTGTTGCCACTTGTGCCCCCTCGGCACTCCGTTGTCCCGATCAGCCGGTAAGCGCTTTCCATCGAACAGCGCCCGGCGGCCGGTGTCAACCACTCGCCGGCCTATTGGAATGCGCTTTCCGCATGGTTACGATGCGCTGGAGCCGAGGACTTGCGAGGAACGATGAGCGCTGCGACGACCGTCGTGCTGGCCGGGGTGCACGGGCACGGTCGGTGGCACCTGCGCAATGTCGGGGAGATGCCCGGCGTCGAGCTGGTCGGTATTTGCGATCCCCGTCCTCCGGAGGTCGACCTCGGTGTTCCGGTGGAGCCGGAACTGCCTGCGCTGCTGGAGAAGACGCGGCCGGACGTGACGATCGTGTGCACCCCGATCCACACCCATTCCGAACTGGCGCTGACCGCGGCGAGGGCGGGTTCGCACGTGCTGCTGGAGAAGCCGCCGACGCCGACGCTCGCGGAGTTCGACGAGCTCGCGGCGTCGCTGGCGACCACGGGTCGCGCGTGCCAGGTCGGTTTCCAGAGCCTCGGTTCGCACGCGCTGTCCCACGTGCGGGAGTTGCTGACAGGAGGGGCGATCGGGGAGCTGCGGGGGATCGGAGCGGCGGGCGCCTGGCGGCGCGACGCCGACTACTACGGCCGCGCCCGCTGGGCCGGGCGCCGCACGCTGGACGGCGTGGCGGTGGTGGACGGCGCGCTGACCAACCCCTTCGCGCACGCGATCGCCAACGCCCTGGTCATCGACGGGGTTTCGGCGGACGAGGTGCCGCGCGAGCTGTCGGTGGAGCTGTACCGGGCGAACCCGATCGAGGCCGACGACACCTCGTGCCTCCGGCTGGTGACCGCGCGCGGCACGCCGATCACGGTGACGGTGACGCTGTGCGCGGATTGGGTGGTCGAGCCGTACCTGGTGATCCACGGCGCGAAGGGCCGGATCGTCCTGGAGTACCGGGAGAACCGGGTCCGGCTGGAAACGCCGGACCGGGTGGAGGTCACCGAGCACGCGACGACCGACCTGCTGGCGAACCTCATCGCCCACATCCGCGATGGCGAACCGCTGCTGGTCCCTCCCGAGGCGGCCCGGCCGTTCATGCGGGTGCTCGAAGCCGTGCGGCTGGCTCCCGACCCGCGCGAGGTCCCGTGCTCCTACGGCCCCGTCCGGGGCCTGCGGGTGATCCCGGGTGTGTCGGAAGCCGTTGTGCGAGCGGCTGATTCGTTGACATTGTTGTCCGAAATGGATGTGCCGTGGCTGAAGTGATCCGGATCGGTGATGCCGTGGTCGCCGAGCGCCGCTCCGGTGCGGAGCTGCCCGCTCGTCTGGGACCGCGCCCGCACCTGCACCCGATCCGCACCCTCGCCGGGCGGGTCGTCACCGACACCTGCCCCGACGACCACCCGTGGCACCTCGGGCTCTCGGTGGCGCTGCAGGACGTGGAGGGGTGGAACTTCTGGGGCGGTCCCACCTACGTCCGCGACGCGGGCTACGTCGATCTCGACGACCGCGGCCGCATCGAGAGCACCGCGCTGACCTGGTCTGACGCGGGTTTCGACGAGTCGTTGAGCTGGTGCACGCCTGCCGAGACGCTGCTCCGAGAATCCCGGCGGGTGCGCGCCCGCCCGGCGGTCCGCGGTTGGCAGCTCGACGTGACGACGACCCTGACCAACGCCACCACCCGCCTCGCAGCGCTGGGCAGCCCGGCGACCAACGGCCGCCCCGGAGCCGGCTACGGCGGCCTGTTCTGGCGACTCCCCCCGGCGCTCGCGCCCCGGGTGTTCACCGCGCAGGGGGAGGGCGAGCAGGCCGTGCACGGATCGACGACACCGTGGCTGGCCTGGACGGACCGGGACTTCACGCTCGTGTTCGCCACGAACGATGCCGACCCGTGGTTCGTGCGCGTCGACGACTACCCCGGAGTCGGCCTGCAACTAGCCCCGGCCACCCCGATCCGACTCGAACCCGGCGAATCCCTGACCCGAAACCTGCGAGTCCTCATCACCGACGGAGCACTCAGCCCGTCAGAAGCCGAGACCTGGGCGACCGCCTGACGGGGGTGGTGAAACCGCGAGGATGAGGCTGATCTGTTGTTACTCTCAGGCGCATGCGTGGCGCTGGCGATGAGCTGAGCATCGGCGAACGGATAGCCTTCTACCGACAACGGCGGGGACTGTCGCAGTCGGTACTGGCCGGGCTGCTGGGCAGGACCGAGGACTGGCTGAGCAAGGTCGAGCGTGGCGAGCGCCAGGTCAACCGCATCGACGTGCTGCTCGAATTGGCACGTCAACTTCGCGTGACCTTGAACGACCTGCTAGGTGAGCCGTTGCTGTTCGAGGAGGAGAACAGCGATGATGACGTTCCAGCGGTGCGTGATGCGTTGCTGTCCCCGCAGCGGCTTTCTCGGGGGCTCTTCGCGGAGGAGTCCGCCGTCGAGCCTGTAGGTGTCGGCCGGGTCGCGAGCGTGGCCGAAGAGGGTTGGAATCAGTACCAGAACGGGCGCATCGGGCATGTGATCAGCGTGCTCCCGATGCTTCTCGAACAGGCGCGGTTGCTTGAGACCGGTGTCCAGGCCCGGTCGGCGGACAGGCGGAAGTCCTTGGCCGTGTCAGCGCGGATCCACCACTTGGCAGCCACATCGATGAGCAAGATCGGGGAGGCCGATCTGGCTTGGATCGCCGCCGAGCGCGCGATGCGCGCGGCGGACGGTTCGGAGGATCCTCTCGTGCTGGCATCGGCCGCGAGAGCCACCACGCATGCGCTACTGGTGTCGGGCAAGTTCGAGGAGGCGCTGAGAATCGGTGAAACGGCTGCTCGCTTGCTCGAGACCGAGGTCCGGAACGGCAGTCCTGCGGCGTTGAGCCTGGTCGGGATGTTGTTCCTGCGAGCAGCTCTCGCTGCAGCTCGAAGGCAGGACCGGAAGGCCGCGGAAGAACTGCTGACGCAAGCAGAGGTGGTGGCCTTCCGCCTTGGCGAAGACGGCAACCATTGGCAGACCGGATTCGGTCCGACGAACGTGGAGTTGCACCGCCTGGCCGCGTGGCTTGAACTCGGTGATCCACGGAGTGTAGTGGAACGCGGCGCACAGGTGCGTTCGGACAGCCTGCCGGTCGAACGTCAGGTGACACACGCGATCGACATGGCTCGATCTATGAGCATGGTCGCGCGAGATGAGGAGGCGGTCGGTCTTCTTCTCCGAGCCGAGGGACAGGCCCCTGATCTCGTCCGGCATTCATCGGTCGTGCGTGAGGTCGTGCGGACCATGTACCGGCGTTCTCCTGTCAGCAGTGGAAAATCATCGCCGCTGATGGCATTGGCCGAGCGTTGCCGGGCGGTGCGATGAGTGCGCGAACGCTGGGACTGATCGGGGCGGCGGCCGGGGGCGTGGAGCAGATCCGGACGAGCCTGGTGGAACCGGCTCTCGCGCGAGGTTGGCGCGTGGCTGTCACGCTCACGCCAACTGCTGGTAGTTGGTTGGAGGACACCGGAGAACGTCAGCGGATCGAGCAGGTGACCGGCCTCCCGTGTCGGACGTCTCCTCGGATGCCGAGCGCCCCGAGCCCCCACCCGCAGATCGATTGCTACCTGGTCTGCCCCGCTTCGGCGAACACCGTCGCGAAACTGGCACTCGGTATCTCCGACAACCAGGCTCTGACCACCGTGTGCGAGGCGATTGGTGCACGGGATGTTCCGATCGTTGTGTTCCCGCGGGTCAATGCCGCGCACACGCGTCAACCAGCGTGGAACGCCCATATCGAGGCCCTGCGCGGTGCTGGCGTTCAGCTGCTGATCGGAGACGAGTACTGGCCTCTCCACGAGCCGCGGAGCTCCGCTGAGAAGGACCTGCCTTGGGAGAGGATCCTCGACGCGGTCGGCCGGGTCGTGAAGCCGGGTTCATCCGAAAGTGCCTGATCATCCCGGACAGCTTGTCCGGGGTCCGGGTTCGCTCTTGCGGTCTCCTGGTCCCACTGCGCATTCGGCGCATGCGTAACCAGGAAGGAATCAGACCTTGCCGATGTGTGTGATCGCTCAGCCGCGGGGAGTGCTGCGATGAACGAGATTCAGTCGGAGTCTCGGGAAGTGGGCGCGGGGGAGCGTCATTTCTGGTTCCCGATCCCGAGCACGGAGGGAGGCGGTGTGCGCCATGCGTTCGCCGGCCGCCGATGGGAGGGAGAGGCTGCGGGCACATCCGCGTGCGGATCGGAGGTGGCATTCGCGCAACCGACGGAGGTGGACTGGATCTGCTTTCCGACTTGCGCGGATTGCTACTCGTTCTTGACCGGACGGACGGCCTGAGGTGCGTCGCTGGGCTTGGCGTCTCGTCAAGCCCAGCGATCCAGCCGAGCAGCGGTATCCGGAGAGTCGATGGATCCCAGACAATTTCGGTGTACGAGATCGTCTGTTCCTGACTCGGTGACCGGAATCCTGGGGGGCGGTTGGCCGTGGAGGCGCAGGCGTTCTTTCTTCACAGCCGAGGCGGAAGCATCATGCCCTGATGCGGTTACGTCTCGCTCCACGAGGGAGAACGCGTCATGTCTTCGTCCGGTGTCATCCTCATCGGTGCGCCCGCATCGATCGCCTTGTTGGCCCTCCTGCTTCGGCATGCGCCAGCGGCAATCCTGACTCTGATAGCCGGTTCCGTCGTGCTTCTCGCTGGGGAGAAGCGGGCTATCAGAGCGCTCGCTGTGCTCGCCGCGCTCCGGCGCCCGACTCGTAGGACGGCCGGTGTCCAGGAGCGGGACGGTCTCTTCCCGAAAAGCCCGTGATCGAATCCGCTTTTGCCCGTTGAATTCCGGAAAAGGGGCCGCCGCCTCGGGTCACTGCCAGACGATGACGCTCTTGCGGACCGGGGTGGCGTCTTCTTCTGAGGCGAAGAGGTCGGGTTTGCGGTTGCGGAGGTGTTCGATGTCGGCGAAGACCGCGCGGAGGTGGGTGCGCATGGTGGCGCGGGCGCGGTCCAGGTCGTGGGCTCGGATGGCGTCGAGGATGTCGACGTGCTGGTCGGCGTAGACCTGCGGCGGGCTCGATTCGAGACCGAGGCGTCGGGCGCGGTCGAGGTGGCCCTTGGCCGAGACGACCGTGGGCCAGGCGCGTTCGTGGCCGGACAGGCGCAGCAGTCCGCGGTGGAACTCCTCGTCCAGGGCGAAGAACTCCTCGACGTCGATCTCGGGTGAGCGCTGGCGGGCGAGGTTGTCCTCCAGCTCGGCCAGCAGCTCGGCGTCGAGGTCGGCCGGCATGTCCTCCAGCGCTGTGAGCTCAACGGCTTCGCGCAGGAACTGGGCATCGGCGACCCGCTGCGGGTCCACGCGGGAGACGAACGAACCGATCTGCGGGAACACCTGCACCAAGCCCTCTTCGGCGAGCAGGATCAACCCCTCGCGCACCGGCGTGCGGCTCACTCCCAGGCCCGTGGCCAGGTCTTTCTCCGACAGCGCCTCGCCGGGCTTGAGCTCCAGGGTCAGCACCTTGCGCCGCAGCGTCTCGTAGATGACTCGGCGGTTGGAGCGCTTCCTGGATTCCGGCACGGGGTCAGACTAGACGAGGGTTGACCCGGCTGATCGGTCAGTGCTTGTATACCAGCACTGCCACATCAGTCGGCGGCGTGGAGCAAAGGAGCGCACGATGACGGACAGCACCCAAACGGCGGGTGCCGTGAGACGTTCTACTCGCGAGCTGAGCAAGGCCGCCGTGTCGGGTTGGCTGGGTACCGCGATGGAGTTCATGGACTTCCAGCTGTACTCGCTGGCGGCGGCCATCGTGTTCAACAAGATCTTCTTCCCCGACGTCAGCCCCGCGATCGGGCTGATCGCGGCGATGGCCACCTACGGCGTCGGCTACGTCGCGCGGCTCGTCGGAGCCTTCTACTTCGGGCGGATGGGCGATCGGATCGGACGCAAGAAGGTCCTGTTCCTGACCATCACGATCATGGGAGCGTCGACCACGCTCATCGGCGTCCTGCCGCCGTACCAGACGATCGGCATCGCGGCGCCGATCCTGCTGGTCGCGCTGCGGCTGGTCCAGGGCTTCGGCGCGGGCGCCGAGATCGCCGGGGCGACGGTGATGCTCGTCGAGTACGCGCCGGTCAAGCGCCGCGGCCTGATCTCCTCGCTGGTGTCGCTCGGCACCAACTCGGGCACCCTGGCCGCCTCCGGGCTGTGGGCGTTGCTGCTGCTGGTGCTCTCGGAGGAGCAGGTCATCGCCTGGGGTTGGCGCGTGCCGTTCCTGCTGAGCTTCGTGCTGCTGCTGTTCGGCGTGTGGATGCGGTCGAACCTCAAGGAGAGCCCGGTCTTCGAGGAGCGCGAGGACGTCGAGCCGAAGGCCGAGGGCGCCATCGAGTCCGGTCTCAAGCAGCGCAAGGGCAGGGCGTTCCTGCTCTCGCTCGGGCTGCGCTTCGGCCAGGCCGGCAACTCCGGTCTCGTGCAGACCTTCCTCGTCGGCTACATCGCCTCCTCGCTGGCGGTAAGCCGATCGGTGCCGACCAACGCCATCGTCTACGGCTCGCTGCTGGGATTCGCCACGATTCCGCTGGTGGGACTGCTCGGCGACCGCTTCGGCCGGCGCCCCGTCTACCTCGCGCTGAGCCTGCTGACCGCGATCATCGCGGTGCCGATGATGGCCACCATCGCCAGCGGGAACACCGTGATGCTGACGATCGCGATGGTCCTCGGCCTCAACATCGGCGTGCTCGGCCTGTTCGCGGTGGAGAGCGTCACGATGGCCGAGCTGTTCGGTTCGCGCACCCGGTTCACGCAGCTGGCGGTGGCCAAGGAGATCGGCGGCACGCTGGCCACCGCGATCGGCCCGGTCATGGCGGCGAGCTTGACCGCCTGGACGCAGCACTGGTGGCCCATCGCCGCGATGCTCATCGTCTACTCGCTGATCACGCTCGTCTCCGCTTGGGTGTCGCCCGAGACGCGTGGCCGCGACCTCGTCCGACTGGAGGACGCCCGGTGAAAGCCGTTGTCGTTCACGGAAACCGCGACGTCCGCGTCGACGAGGTCCCGGACCCGGTGCCCGGTGAGGGCGAGGTGCTGCTGGCGCTGGAGTGGGGCGGGATCTGCGGATCCGACATCTCCTACTGGCGCCACGGCGGCACCGGCACGGCCGTCCTGCGCCACCCGATGATCCTCGGCCACGAGGTCGCCGGACGGGTGGCGGGGCTCGGACCTGGGGTTTCCGGTGTGGAGGTCGGTCAGCCGGTGACCGTGCACCCGGCCGAACTGGTCGGCGAGCACGCGTACCCGGAGGGGCGCAGCAACCTGCACCCGCACGTCCGCTACTTCGGTTCGGCCGCGTTCGACCCGCACACCGACGGCGGGTTCAGCGAGTACCGGACGGTCCCTGTGGGGCAGCTGCGCCCGTTGCCGGACGGGGTGTCCACGCAGCAGGGCGCGCTCGCCGAGCCGCTCGGCGTCGCGCTGCACGCGGTGAACCGGGCCGGATCGCTGCGCGGCAGAACGGTTCTGGTCAACGGGGCCGGGCCGATCGGCGCGCTCGTGGTCGCCGCCGCGAAGCACCGGGGCGCGTCCGCGGTGATCGCCGCGGACCTCGCCGCCTCCTCGCTGGAGATCGCCAAGCGCATGGGAGCGGACGAAACCCGCGACCTGTCAACGCAATCGCTGCCCGAGGACGTCGACATCTCCTTCGAAGCCTCCGGGTCACCGGCCGCCATCGGCCCCGTGCTGCGCGCGACCGCGCGCGGCGGAACCGTGGTCCAGGTCGGCAACCTCCCCGGCGAGCCCGCTCCGGCGGCGCTCGGCGACCTGGTGACCCGGGAGATCACCTGGGTCGGCTCCTACCGCTTCGCGGACGAGATCACCGACGCCCTCACGGCCCTGGCCGAGGGCCTGGACATCAGCCCCCTCATCTCCCACACCTACCCCCTGGCCGGAGCCGCCGAAGCCCTCGCGGTCGCGGCCGACCGAACCACGGGCAGCAGCAAGGTCCTGCTACGCCTGAGCGAGTAACCCCCGACCACTCCACACCCACCCGACCCGACCACGCTCCCACCACCGAAGACCCCTGAAGCGACCCGCCCCCGAACCCGATGACCTGCGGCTCCGGTCCCGGTACTCGATTTCAGTGGAACTCAGTCCCCAGATCGCCACTGAAATCGGGTACCGGACTTCAGTGGAAATCGGCCACCCCAGGTTTCCGTGGAACTCGGGTACCGGATTTCCACTGAAATCGGGTCTCGGGTTTCCACTGAAATCCGGTATCTGGGACCGGGACCAGGCGGGGTTGGGGTGAGGTGCGTCGACTGGGTGTCGTGCTGGTGTCGTGCGTTGACTGGGTGTTGTGTGACGGTTGGGGTGCTGTGCGTCGGTTCGTGGTGGTGTGGTGATCGGGGCGTGTGGGCGTGTGGGCGTGTGGGCTTGTGGGATTTGTGGGGAGTGTTCGTTGGGGGATTCTTCTGGGGTTATGGGGTTGTGAAGTGGGCTGTTGTTGTCAGGTGGTTGGTGAAGAGGGTTGTGGTGGGGGGTTTG
>NZ_SMKS01000066.1:0-32334 GCF_004348435.1 Saccharopolyspora terrae
CCCCAAGAAACCCGGATTTCAGTGGAACTCCGACCCCCGATTTCAGTGGAACTCCGGTCCCGGGTTTCAGTGGAACTCCGGTCCCGGGTTTCAGTGGAAGTCCGGTCCCGGGTTTCAGTGGAAATCGAGTACCGGACTTCAGTGGGACTCGGGTCCCGATTTCAGTGGAAGTCGGGGTCGGGGTTTCAGTGGAAATCGGGAAGTTGAGTTCCGCTGAAATCCGGGAGACCACTCGTACGCAGTAGTTCGTCGGTGGGGCTGCGGAGGCGAACCTAGCCTGGGGCGATGGCCTCGTTTCGGCAGGTGGCGAAGCGTCTCGTGCTCGGACCTCCGGTGCGCAGCGACCGGATGGGCGAGACCCTGCTGCCCAAGCGGCTCGCGCTGCCGGTCTTCGCCAGCGACCCGCTGTCCTCGGTCACCTACGCCACCCAGGAGATCCTGCTGATCCTGTCGCTGGGCGGGTTGGCGGTGCTGCACCTGGCGCCGTGGGTGGGACTGGGCGTCGTGCTGCTGCTGGCGGTCGTGGTCGCCTCCTACCGCCAGGTGGTGCACGCCTACCCCAGCGGCGGCGGGTCCTACGAGGTCGCGGCCCGCAACCTCAGCCGGAATTCGAGCCTCGTGGTGGCCGCGGCGCTCATGGTGGACTACGTGATGACGGTGGCCGTCTCGGTCGCCGCGGGCGTGGACAACCTGGTGTCGGCGGTGCCCGCGCTCTACCCGTCGCGGGTGTGGGTGGCGGTGGGTGTTGTCGTGCTGCTGGTCGCGGTCAACCTGCGCGGCGCTCGCGAGTCGGGGCGCGCGTTCTCCGTCCCCACCTACTTGTTCGTGGTGTCGATGGGGCTGACGGTGGTGGTCGGGCTCGTGCAGGCGGCGGTCGGTCATCCGCCGGTGGCCGAGAGCGCCGGTTGGGGCATCCGGCCCGAGCAGACCGACCTGACCGGGATCGCCCTGCTGTTCCTGCTGCTGCGCGCCTTCGCTTCGGGGTGCACGGCGCTGGCCGGCGTCGAGGCGATCTCCAACGGGGTGCCCGCCTTCCGCCGCCCCAAGGAGCGCAACGCCGGGCGCACCATGCTGATCATGGGAGGGCTGGCGATCGGGCTGTTCAGCGGTGTCACCGCGCTCGCGGTGGTCGCCGGGGTGCGGGTGGCGGAGAACCCGTGCGACCTGATCGGGTTCCCCGGGGACTGCCGCAGCAGCGGTCAGCGAACCGTGATCGCGCAGCTGGCCGCAGCGGTGTTCGGCGACGGCGGCGTGATGTTCTACGTGGTGCAGGCGGCGGCCGCGCTGATCCTGGTGCTGGCGGCCAACACCGCGTTCAACGGCTTCCCGATGCTCGGCTCACTGCTCGCGCAGCGCCGCTACCTGCCGCGGCAGCTGCACACCCGCGGCGACCGGCTGGCGCACTCCAACGGCGTCATCGTGCTGGGCGTCGTCTCGGCGGTGTTGATCGCGTCCTTCGGCGGGTCGGTGACGGCGCTGATCCAGCTCTACATCGTCGGCGTCTTCGCGTCGTTCACGCTGTGCCAGCTGGGCATGGTGCGGCACTGGAACCACGAGCTGCGGCGAGGGGAGGGCGCCCGGGGGAGGATCCACCGGGCGCGGCTGATCAACGCGGTCGGCGCGGTGCTCACGGCCACCGTGCTGTGCGTCGTGCTGGCCACCAAGTTCACCCACGGCGCCTACCTCGTGGTGCTGGCGATCCCGCTGCTGTTCCTGCTGATGCGCGGAATCCACCGGCACTACCGGCAGGTTCGCCGCGAGCTGGAACCGGAGTCCGGGGAGCTGCCCTCACCGAGCCGGGTGCACGCCGTCGTCCTGGTGTCGGCGGTCCACAAACCGACGCTGCGGGCGCTGGCGTTCGCCCGCGCCACCCGGCCGGACACGCTCACCGCGCTGACCGTCGAGGTCGACGAGTCCGACACGCACCTGCTGCGCAGCGAGTGGGAACGCCTCGGCATCGACTTCCCGCTGGAGGTCGTGGAGTCGCCGTACCGGGAGATCACCCGACCGCTCGTGCACCGCATCAAGGAGCTCCGCCGTTCCGGACCGCGCGACCTGGTGTGCGTCTACATCCCGGATTACGTCGTCGGCCACTGGTGGGAGGGGCTGCTGCACAACCAGAGCGCCCTGCGGCTGACCTGGCGGCTGCGCTTCGAACCCGGTGTGGTCGTCGTCAGCGTCCCCTGGCAGCTCGACTCCAGCCACGGCCGCGACGTCGACCGAGAACACCAACCCCCAGGCCACGTCCGACGCGGCCTCAGCTGATGCGGTGCTCGGTGGTCCGGCAGCGGTTGACCAACCTGCCGACGCGCTCGACGTCGACCTCGACCACGTCGCCGTCGCGCAGCAGCAGCGGTGGCTGCCGGAAGATGCCCACGCCGCCGGGGGTTCCGGTGGCGATGACGTCGCCGGGATGCAGCGTCATCGCTCGCGAGCAGTAGGCGATGACCTCGGCGACGGAGTGGTGCATCACGGCGGTGTTGGCCTGCTGGACGACCTCCCCGTTGAGCAGGCAGCGGATCTCCAGCCGCTGCGGATCGCCCACTTCATCTGTGGTGACCAGCGCGGGCCCCATCGGGCAGAAGGTGTCCAGCGACTTGCCGCGAGACCACTGGAGGTCGGCGAACTGCAGGTCGCGGGCGCTGATGTCGTTGAGGCACGTGTACCCCAGCACGTGGTCCAGCGCCCGGTCGGCGCCGACGTGGCGCGCCGTGCTGCCGATGACCACGGCCAGCTCCGCCTCGTAGTCCACCTGGGTCGTGTAGGTCGGGTCCCAGACGACGTCGTCGCGGTGGCCGACGACCGAGGTGGTGGTCTTCAGGAACAGCGCGGGAGCCTCCGGCGCGTTCTGACCCTCCTCCTCGGCGTGCTCCCGGTAGTTGCGACCGACGCACAGCACGTTGGTGGGGCGGGGGAGCGGTGCGAGCAGGTCGACCTCGTCGATCGGCTTGCCGCCGGTCGGCCTCGCCGCCCGCAGGACGGCGAGGACGCGTTCCGGGGCGTCGAGCAGCTCGCGCATGGTCGTCGGCGCCTGCGCGTCGCAGTCGCGGGCCGCGACCACGTGCCCGTCGACGAGCAGGCCCAGCGCTTCGGTTCCGTTGTCCAGGTAGCTGACCAGGTGCACAGCGAACTTCCTTCTCTCGTGGTCGAAGAGCGGGTTTCAGACCGCGGTCATGCCGCCGTCCATGACGAACGCGCTGCCGTTGGCGAAGCGAGCACCGGCGAGGAAGGCGATCCCGTTCGCGATCTCCTCCGGGGTGCCCATCCGCCCGTCGAGCTGGCGGTCCTCCATCTGCCGACGCGCGGCCTCCGGGTCGGGGGAGTGGGAGAGGATCTTGTCGATCCACTCGCTGGCCACCGTGCCGGGGCAGATGGCGTTGGCGCGGATGCCCAGGTGCGCGTAGTCCGCCGCGATCGACCGGGTCAGCCCGATCACGCCCGCTTTGGAAGCGCAGTAGGCGGCGCGGTTGCGGACACCGACCAGCCCGGAAACCGATGCCACGTTGACGATCACGCCCGATCCGGCCTCGACCATCGACGGCAGCACCGCCCGGCAGGTGTGGAACAGAGCCGTCAGGTTGACGCCGAGCACGCGGTCCCAGTCGTTCGGATCCGTTTCGGTGACCGTGGCGGCCACGCCGATGCCCGCCACGTTCGCGAGCAGCGTCGGCGGAGCGGACCAGCGCTGCCGGGATTCCTCCAGCGCCGCTGCGAACGACGCCGCGTCGCGCACGTCGCAGGCCGCGGCGATCGACTCACCACCCCGGTCGCGCACCGACCTCGCCGCTCGCTGCGCGCCTTCCGCGTCGATGTCGATGGCCAGCACGCGGAACCCGTCCGCAGCCAGGGCCTGCGCCGTTGCGTACCCGATGCCGGAACCGGCTCCGGTGACGACGGCGATCTCAGACGACATGGTCTTCCCCTCCCGTGTGTCGGTCATGCGGTGGTGGGTTGCGGACGGCGGACCACCGCGAGTGCGAGCGCTCCCACCAGGGCCAGGCCGCCGGCGAGTCCGAAGGCCGCGGGCCAGGAGTCGAGGCGGTCGACGAGGAATCCGGTGGCGGCCGGGGCGACGATCGCCGCGAGGTTCGCGCAGAAGTGCACGAATCCGGTGACCGCGCCGAGACGAGCCGGGTGCACGCAGTCCTCGACCAGGGCGAAGAACTGGGCGTTGCTCAGGTAGAGCAGCAGCAGGGCGGCGGCCAGCAGAGCGACGGCCGAGAAGGTGCCGCCGACTGCGGCGACCGGCAGGCACAGCAGCGCACCGGCGCCGAGGCACACCACCGCCGACCACCGCCGCACCGCGAACGGCGCCTGCGTGCGGCGCGCGATGCGGTCGGACATGATGCCGCCGAGCGCGGTCCCGATCGCCCCCGCGATCCAGGGCAGCGCACCGGCCCACGCCAGGTTCTCCAGGTCGATGCCGTGCTCCTCGGTGAGGAAGACCGGGTACCACGACAGGAACATGAACAGCACCCAGCTGAACCCGAAGAAGGCGAAGGCGTTGGCGAGCACGGCGGGTTGGCGGAGGTAGTGGCGCACCGGCGGTGCCTCGTCCGTCTCCGGAGGTCGGGCGAGCACACCGGAGGTGATGTGCCGGATCTCGGTGTCGGTGATCAGCGGGTGCTGTTCCGGCCGGTCGCGCAGCACCGCGTACCAGGCGGCCGCGACGAGCACGCCGACACCGCCGAGCACCAGGAAGGGCATCTGCCAGGTGTGGCCCGACCACACCAGCAGCGCCGTCACGACCGGGGTCCCGATGGCCGCGCCGAGCGGGTTGGCGGCGAAGGACAGGCCCACCGCCGTCGCGTACTCCCGCTTGGGGAACCAGTTGGCCATGGTTCGCGCGGTCACCGCACCCTGGGGGCCTTCGCCGAGGCCGAACATGAGGCGCTGCACGACGAACGTGAGGACGTTGAAGCAGACGGCGGTCGCGGCCGTCCACAACGACCACCAGATGACCGAGCCCGCCATCACCCGCCGCGGCCCGTACCGATCGGACAGCGCGCCTCCGAGGAAGCACGCCGGCGCGTAGGTGAGCGCGAAGGCGCTCATGATCAGGCCCATCGTGGTCTGGCTGAACCCGAACTCGGCCATGATCAGCGGCGCGGCCACGCCGAGGGCGGCGCGGTCGCCGTAGTTGAGCACCAGCACACCGATGTTCGTGCCGAGCACGGCCCAGCGCATCCCGGGCAGGCCGCGGCGCGCGGTCGTCTCCGCGGGCTCGGCCGGTCTTGGTCTGGTCATGGTGGTCTCCCGGGCGTCAGGCGCGGAGGGCTTCGAGGCGGTCGAAGTCGAGGGTGACGCCGTGCCCGGGCAGCTCGGGAGCCACCGCGTGGCCGTCGTCGATGTGCAGGGGTTGGGCCAGGTAGGCGTCCAGGCCGAAGCCGTGGGCTTCCATGTAGGTGCGGTTGGGCGCGGCGGCGAGGGCGTGCACCGTGAGGTCGTGCACGCCGTGCGAGGTGACCGGCAGGTGGTGGGCCTCGGCCAGCGCGCAGATCTTGCGGAACACCGTGTAGCCGCCGCAGTTGCTGACGTCGGGCTCCGGGAACGAGACCGCGGACTCCGACATCGCCCGGTGGAACTCGTCGAGGGTGTGCAGGTTCTCGCCGGTGGCGACCGGAACCCCGCCCTCGTGGAGCACTCTCGCGTGTCCGGTGAAGTCCTCCGGAACCGTGGGTTCCTCGAGCCAGAACAGGTCCGAATCGGACAGCGCGCGGGCGGCGCGCACCGCCTGGTCGGCGGTCCACTTCATGTTGGCGTCGGCCATGAGCGGGAACGTCGATCCCAGGTGGTCGCGCATCGCGGCGACCCGCTCCACGTCCTCGGCCAGGTCCGCTCGTCCGACCTTCATCTTGATGGCGCGAAAGCCGTTGTCCTGGAACCGGTCCGCCTGCGCCAGCAGTTCCGGCAGCGGCAGCTCCAGGTCGATCCCGCCCGCGTAGACCGGGACTCGCGGGTCGTAACCGCCGAACAGCCGCCACAGCGGAAGCCCGGATCGCCGTCCCTTGAGGTCCCACAGCGCGATGTCCACCGCGGAGATCGCCGAGGTGACGTGGCCGCCGCGGCCGCCGTAGTGCAGCAACCACCACATGTCCTGCCAGCGGCGTTCGATCTCGTCGGCGTCGCGCCCGAGGAGCAGGTCCGCGAAGTAGTGCTGCACCATCGCGTGCACCGCCGCGCCGCCCGCGTGCACCGTGTAGGTGTAGCCGAGCCCTTCCGCGCCGTCGGCGTCGCGCACCCGCACCGTGATGAGCTCGAAGTCCACCATCTCGCCGTGGGTGCTGTCGGTGAGCGCCGAGGCGAGCGGAACCCGGTACAGGTCCGCCTGCACGGAATCGATCGTGGCCATTGCGACCCCTTCCCGCCGGAATGCGGAAATGCCTTGAGAAAACCGGTTTTCTCGATTCGAGACAGGTAACAGCTCGGAACCGGGCGGAGTCAACCGCCGCGGAGGGCTGCATCGCTTCAGAAAACCGGTTTTCTCCGTGCGACAATGGCGTCCCGAGACGAGCGGAGGTGCGGGTGGACCGGCGAACTCCCGAGGCCGCACGCGGGCGCGTGCGCCTCAGCGACGTCGCTGAGCTGGCCGGGGTGACCAAGTCGGTGGCCTCGCGCGTGCTCAACGACGATCCGACCTTGTCGGCGCGGGCCGAGACCCGCCGCCGGGTGGTGGCGGCCGCGCAGCGGCTGGGCTACCGCCCGCACGCGGGCGCCGTGGCCCTCTCGCAGGCGAGGGCGAAGGCGGTCGCGTTGCTGATCCCCGACCTGACCAACCCGGTGTACTCCAGGGTCATCCGCGGGGCCTACCGGCGAGCCCGGCAGCTCGGGTACGTGGTGTTGCTGGCCGAGGACACGCCCGAGACCGAGGCCGATGAGGCCTTCACCGATCTCGTCGGGTCGGGCCGGGTGGACGGGCTGCTCATCGCCTCGGCGCGTCCGGGACATCGGCTGCTGGACACCGCTGAACTGGCGCGCGTGCCGCACGTGTTCGTCAACCGCGCGGTCGACGGCTCCGGGCGCAACGTCACCGTCGACGTCGGCTCGGCGAGCGCGGCCGCCGCGCGCCACCTCGCCGAGCTCGGGCATCGCCGGATCGGCCACGTGGCTGGGCCTGTCGAGACCTCGTCGGGTCGTGACCGCGAGGCGGCGTTCCTCGCCGCGACCCACGAGCTGGGCCTGCCGGAGCCGGCCGTGGCTCGTGCCGAGTTCAGCGAGGCCGGGGGCGCTGAGGCGACGCGCCTGCTGCTGCGGGAGCCGGGACCGCTCACCGCGCTCTACGCCAGCACGTTGCCCCAGGCCGTGGGTGTGCTGCACGCGCTTCGCGAGCGGGGGCGTCGGGTTCCCGACGACGTATCCGTGATCACCTATGACGACCTGCCCTTCGCCGAGTACCAGGACCCGCCGCTGACCACGATCGCCATGCCGCTGCAGGAGCTCGGTGCCAGCGCGGTGGACGCGCTGCTGGCGCAGCTCGCGGGCGAGGCGCCGCACGACGTGGTCGTGCCGGGCGAGCCGGAGGTCGTGGAACGGGGCTCGACCGGCCCGCCGCGCTAGGCGCTCTCCCGCACGACCAGGCGGTGGGCGGTGGAGAACAGCTGGGGTGAGTCGTCGAGATCGCCGCGGAGCCTGCCCATCAGTCGGGTGACGGCGAGTTCGGCGATCTGTTCCTTGTCCGGCGCGATCGTGGTCAGCCGCGGGGTGCTGAACCGACCCTCCTCGACGTCGTCGAAACCCACCACCGCCACGTCATCGGGCACGGCGAGCCCGTGGTCGTGCAGGCAGCGGATCGCGCCCAGCGCCAGCGTGTCGTTGAAGGCGAAGATCGCGTCGAAGGGCGTGCCCGAGTCCAGCAGCCGTTGGGTGGCTCGCATGCCGTCGATGCGCTGGAACAGGCCTGCGGAGAGGACGAGGTCGTCGTCGACGTCCAGACCCGCTTCGGACAGGGCCTCGACATAACCGCGCTTCCGCAGTCCGGCCGGGCCCGCGTAGAACTCGTCCTCGCCGATCATGGCGATCCGCTCGCGTCCCCGGGACAGCAGGTGGCGGACGGCATCCCGACCGGCGGCGACGTTGTCCACCGCGATGTGGTCGACCTGCACGTCGTAGAAGCGCTCGCCGAGCAGCACCGTCGGGCGTCGCGCGGCGCAGTCGAGCAGCTCCTCCGGTTGCAGCGACAGCGGGCTCAGGATCAGGCCGTCGATCAGGTGCGCCCGGAACCCCGTGGCCACCAACCTCTCCTTGTCCTCGTCGCCGCCGGTCTGGTCGAGCAGGACGGTGTAGTCGAACCTCTCGGCGACTCGGTGCACCGCGGCCGCGAGCTCGGCGAAGTAGGGCAGTTCGATGTCGGGTATCGCCAGTGCGATGACGCCGGTCCGCCCCTGCTTGAGCAGGCGTGCGGCCGGGTTCGGTCGGTAGCCGAGCTCGGCGATGGCCTCCTCGACCCGTCGGCGGGTGCCGGCGGAGATGTGCGGACGGTCGTTGAGCACGTTGGAGACGGTCTTCGTCGACACGCCGGCCAGGCTCGCGACGTCCTTGAGGCTCAGGCCCGCCGTGCGCCGGGGGCCGGCGGAGTCGGGTGGCGGCGTGGCGGGGTCGGGCACTGGTGGGGCTCCTGTCTGCTGCGTCGGTTGCGGTGCCAGCGTACGACGCGTTTCGGTAATCGATGGAAAAAACTTCGTCCGCGAGTCTTGCGCGAGCCCCGTTTTCCATCGTTTACTGCCATGCCAACGGGACCCGTCACGGGCCCTGCGCACCACCCGGTCGCTCGGAGCGACCGCACGACAAGGCCTTTCAGGCGGCACGCCCGCCGGGTCACCGCACGTCTCCTACGCCTGTTCGACTCCGCTCGCGGTCATCGAAGGAGAAATCCATGCAGCTGCAGGACAAGGTCGCCATCATCACGGGAGCCGCATCCGGGATGGGCCGGGCCATGGCGCTCGGCTACGGCGCGGAAGGCGCCCACGTCATCGTCGCCGACCTCAACGAGGACGGAGCGACGGCCGTCGTCGACGAGATCGAGGCGGCCGGCGGCTCGGCGCAGAGCGCGCACCTCGACGTCGCCGACCCCGCGTCGAGCAAGGCCGTCGTGGACCAGGCGGTCGCTCAGCACGGCCGCCTGGACGTCCTGGTCAACAACGCAGGTGTCGGCCTGATCAAACCGGTGTGGGACACCACCCCGCAGGAGTGGGACCGGATCTTCTCGATCAACGTCAACGGCCTGTTCTTCGCCAGCCAGGCCGCGCTCGAACCGATGCGCGAGCAGCGCAGCGGCAAGATCGTCAACCTGGCCAGCATCGCCGGGCGCCGCGGTGAAGCCCTCGTCGCCGCCTACTGCGCCTCCAAGGCCGCGGTCATCTCGATCACGCAGTCGGTGGCGCTGGCCGCGGCTCCCCACGGCGTCAACGTCAACGCGATGGCGCCGGGCGTGGTGGACACGCCGTACTGGAAGGAGGTGGATCGCCAGTTCGGCGCGCTGCTGGGCAAGGAACCCGGCCGCCACTTCCAGGACGTCGCGGAGACGATCCCGCTGGGACGCGCGGAGAGGCCCGAGGACGTCGTCCCGCTCGCGGTCTTCCTCGCAGGCCCGGGATCGGACTACATCACCGGCCAGACCTACAACGTCGACGGCGGCATCGTCACGTCCTGAACCCGAGCAGCGAGAGGTGCACCATGAACTTCCCACTCCTGCCCGGAAAGCCCGCGATCTTCGTCGCAGGGCAGTGGATCTCCGCTTCCGGGACCCGACCCGTGCTCAACCCCGCGACCGCCGAAGTCGTCACCGAGGTCGCCGAGGCCGGCCCGGAGGAGGGCGAGGACGCCCTGCTGGCCGCGCACCGCACCCAACGGAGCTGGGCACGCCGCAGCAGCGTCGAGCGCGGTGAGGTGCTGCGCGCGGTGGCCGACGCGATCCGCGAGAACCAGGAGGAGCTCGCGCGCATCGTGGTCACCGAGCAGGGCAAGACCATCGGTGAGGCGCGCGGCGAGATCGGTGGCGCTGCAACCTGGTTCGACTACTACGCCACCTACGACCGCCGATCCTCCGGCACCGTGCTGCCCTCCGAACGCCCGAACGAACAGCTGCTGATCCGCGATGAGCCCTGCGGTGTGGTCACCGCGATCACCCCGTGGAACTTCCCCGCCGCGCTGTTCGCGCGCAAGGTCGCTCCAGCGATCATGGCCGGGAACGCGGTGGTCCTCAAACCGCACGAGGACACCCCGCTCTCGGCGTTGGCGTTGGCCGGGATCTGCGCCGGAGCGGGTGTTCCGGACGGCGTGGTCAACGTGATCACCGGTTCCGGCCCCACGCTCGGCGATGCGCTGGTGCGCAGCCCGCGGAGCGACCTCGTCACGGTGACCGGTTCGACTCGGGCGGGCAAGGAGATCCTCGCCGCCGCAGCGGCGACCGTCACTCCCGTTTCCCTCGAACTGGGCGGCAAAGCGCCGTTCATCGTCCTCGACGACGCCGACCTCGATCGGGCGGTGACCGATGCTGCGGCCGCCCGGTTGTGGAACTGCGGTCAGGTCTGCACCTGCAACGAGCGCACCTACGTGCACCGCGAGATCTACGACGAGTTCGTCTCCCGGCTCGTCGAGGAGATGAGCCGCGTGGTTCCGGCCGATCCGATGTCCGAAACCAGCCGCCTGGGCCCGAAGGTCAGCGAAGCCGAGTGGCGCAAGGTGCGCGACTACCTGGACCGCGCGGTGGCCGCAGGAGGCGAGATCGCTTGCGGCGGAGGCCGTCCCGACGGAGCGGAGTTCGAGCGGGGCCACTGGTTCGAACCGACCGTGGTGACCGGGCTCGGCAACGACGCCGAGATCGTGCGCGACGAGGTCTTCGGCCCGGTGCTGCCGGTGATCCCCGTCGACGACTACGAGCAGGCCGTCGACCTGGCCAACGACACCGACTACGGGCTGACCGCCTACGTCTACACCGGTGCTCTGAGCACCGCGATGCGCGCCGTCGACGACCTCTCCTTCGGCGAGGTTTACGTCAACAGGGTCGGTCCCGAGCAGCTCCACGCCTTCCACGGCGGCTGGAATCTCTCCGGGATGGGAGGCGACGACGGCGAGCACGGGTACCGGCGCTACCTCCGGCACAAGACCGTCTACCTCGGCCACGACTGAGATCCGCCGCTCGACGGCACCCACCCCGCCCGCGCCGCAGGCGTGCTGGCTCCAACGCCGCAGCCAGAAAGGACCCCCTCGTCATGCCACCGACCGAGTCAAGACCCGCCCCCACCTGGAACCCGATCATCTACGTCATCGCCGCCATCTCCGCACTGGGCGGCCTGCTGTTCGGCTACGACACCGGCATCATCTCCAGCGCGCTGCTGCTGATCAGCGATGAGTTCGCGCTCAGCGCCCAGATGAAGGAACTCGTCACCAGCATGATCCTCGTCGGCGCCATCGTCGGCGCGCTGCTGACCGGTGGCCTGGCCGACCGGATCGGCCGTCGCCGGGTGCTGTTCGCCGTGGCGGCCGTGTTCGCCCTCGGCGCGGTCGCGGCCGCCTTCGCGCCGGACGTCCCGTCGCTGATCCTGGCGCGCTTCGTGCTCGGCCTGTCGGTCGGCGGTGCGTCGGGAATGGTGCCCGTCTACATCGCCGAGCTGGCACCGGCCCGGATCCGCGGCGGGCTGATGGTCTTCTTCCAGCTGATGGTCGCCGTCGGCCAGCTCATCTCCTACCTGGTCGGATACGGGCTGGCCGACCACGGTGGCTGGCGCTGGATGTTCGCCTTGGCCGCCCTGCCGGCCGTCGTGCTCTACCTCGGGATGCTCTTCCTGCCGGAAAGCCCGCGCTGGCTGATCAAGCACGGGCGGCTCGATGACGCGCGCGGGGTGCTCCGGCGCGTGCGCGGCCAGCAGACCGACATCGAGTCCGAACTCGCCGAGATCCAGGAGGTCGAAAGCCGGGAGGGCGGTGGCGGCTGGCGGGAGCTGCGGCGCCCTCGGGTCCGCCCGGCGTTGCTCGTCGGTCTGGGCATCGCGATGTTCTCGCAGCTCACCGGGATCAACGCGATGGTGTACTACGCGCCGACGATGCTGTCCGAAGCCGGCTTCGGCGATGCATCGGCCATGCTGACCGGCGTCGGCGTGGGCATCGCCCTGGTCGTCTCGGCCGGGCTGGGAACGCTGCTGGTCGATCGGATCGGCCGCCGGAAGATCCTGCTGTGGTTGCTACCCGGCTCGGCGGCGAGCATGGCGGTGCTGGCCCTCGCGTTCGTGCCTGCGCAGCTGTCCACCTCGACGCAGTGGTTGGTCGTGGTGGGGCTCATCGCCTACATCGCCTTCAACGGCGGGAGCATCCAGGTCGTAGTCTGGCTCATCGGGCCCGAGGTGTTCCCGCTGAGCGTGCGCGGGCTGGCGATGAGCCTGGCCTCGGTGACGGTGTGGGCGTTCGACCTGCTCATCGCGCTGACCGCGTTGAGCACGATCGAGGTGATCGGTCGAACGGGCCTGTTCGCCACCTACGCCGTCATGAACGTCGCGTGCTGGGTGTTCGTCTACCACCTGGTGCCGGAGACCAAGGGCCGCGGCTTGGAGGAGATCGAACGAGCCCTGCAGGGCCCCGGGCGCTTCCGCGACAACCTCGAATCCCTCGGGACGGCGTCGGTCACCCGATGAGGGACGCGAGGAGGCGGTAGGAGCGGAGGCGGTCGTCGGGGTCGTGGGCTGTGGTGGTGACCAGCAGTTCGTCGGCGGCCGTCTCGGCGACCAGGTCCTTCACGGCGACCGCGACCTCGTCGGGCGTGCCGTAGGTGTGGCCCTGCATGGCGCGGGTGAAGTGGGTGCGCTCCCGGTCGGTCATGTCGCGGGCGAGGATCCGGTCCGGGTCGTCCAGGGGTGGGAACTCGCCCCTGGTGCGCGACCAGACGCCGGCCCAGGCCTCGGGGACGAGCAGGCGGCGGGCGGCTTCGGTGGTGTCGGCGACCGCGATGGAGCGGGCGACGACCACGTAGGGCTCAGCCGTGCGGCGTGAGGGGCGGAAGTTCTGCCGGTACTCGTCGATCGTGCGCAGCATCTTCTGCTCGCCGAGCGGGGAGGCGATGACCAGCGGCAGGCCGAGCTCGGCGGCGCTGGTGGCGTTGCGGGTGGCCAGCACGAACACCGGCAGGTCGAGCCCTTCGGCGGGCACCGCGTGCACGCCGGCGACTCCGCCGTCGAGGTAGGCCAGCAGCTCGGTGAGCTGCTCGGTGAAGCGGTTCGCGTCCTCGGCGCCGAGCGCCTTGCGGATACCGCCGGTGAACCCCAGCGACCGCCCCAGCCCGACGTCGATGCGGTCGCCGAACAGCGAACCCAGCACGCCGAACTGCTCGGCGACCACCAGCGGCTGGTGGTTGGGCAGCATGACACCGCCGGTTCCCACCCTGATCCGGCTGGTGGCGGCGGCGACCGCCGAGGCCAGCACGGTCGGGGCGGCTCCGGCAACGCCGGGCACGCCGTGGTGCTCGGCGACCCAGATCCGGTGGTAGCCGAGCCGCTCGACCTCCTGCGCGAAGCGCACGGTCTGCAGCAGCGCCTCCTGGGCGCTACCGCCGACCGGGATGTGCGAGCGGTCCAGCACTGACAGACGAGGACTCACCCCGGGTACAACGCCGTCCGGGCGCAGAGATTCCGGACGGCGCGTGTGACCCTCAGCGGGCCTTCGGCAGCAGGATCCACAGCAGGATGTAGAGGATGAACTGCGGGCCTGGCAGAACGCAGGAGATCACGAAAGCCAGCCGCACCAGGAACACGGGCAGGCCGAACCGGTGGGCGAGGCCCGCGCACACGCCGGCGATCATCTTTCCGTTGCGAGGACGCTCCAATGCCGTCATGGCTCCAGCCTGCCCGCGCGCGGACGATCTCGCCAACGCGAATCTCGCGCGCGGACTCCGCTGGTGGCACGTTGAGGTCGTGGACCTGCGACAAGTGGCTCGCGAACTGCGCACCGGCGACCCGGTGGAATTCGTCACCGCCCGGGACGCGGCGGCCGCGCGCGCCCGCGAGTCCGGCGACGCCCAGCTGGCCGATCGGATCAAGAAGCTGCGCAAACCCACCACGGCGGCCTGGGCGGTGAACCTGCTGGCCGACCGCGAACCGGGCGAGCTGCGCGCCCTGCACGACCTCGGCGAGCGGCTGCGCAACGCCCAGCGCGAACTGCGCGGCGACGAGCTCCGCGACCTGGCCGCCGAACGCACCCGCCTGCTCGACCGCCTCACCGCCCGAGCGGTCGAGCTGGCCGCCGAACGCGGGTACGAGCTCGCCCAAGCCGGACGCGAGCAGATCTCGCGAACGCTCACGGCCGCGCTCTCCGACCCCGAGGCCGCGGCCGAAGTCCAGGAGGCGACGCTGACCAAGCCCCTGGAGTACAGCGGCTTCGGCCTCGACGACCTCGCCGCAGCAGCCATCCGCAGGCAGTCCACCGCCCAGAAACCCCGAGCGAAGCGGCCCGCGAAGAGCAGCGAGGACACCGGTGAGGCGAAGCTGCTGGAACTGCGGCACCGGCTGCGGGACACCGAAGAGCAACTCGACGCCGCGAGCGAAACCCTCCAGCGCGCCGAAGCCGCGTGCGAGGAGGCGCAGGAGCGTTGCGAACGCCTCCGCGAGGAGCTCGCCGACGCCGATGCGGAGCTGCGCGACCGGCGCCGCGACCTCAAAGCAGCGCGTCAGGAGCACGAGCGAGCGGTGAAGGCCAAGGACTCCGCCTCGAAAGCCCTGGACGATCGGTGACCGAAACACCCGAGTTCGGGTCCCTTTTGTCCGATCATCGCGGGAAAGGCCTGACCACCGCCTGAAAAGTGCTCTCCGGTGCGGCGTTCGGGAACCTATGGTCGCGCCGCTGGACAACGTCGTCCTGGAGGTGGGTCTTGGGAGCACCAGCCGGAATCCGGCGGATGCGGATCGTGCTGATGGTGATGCTGCTGCTCATCGGCATCGTCAACTACATCGACCGCAGCACGCTGGCCATCGCCAACCACAGCGTGCAACATGATTTCGGCATCGGTCCGACCGAGATGGGCTTGCTGCTCTCGGTGTTCTCCTGGGCCTACGCCTTCGCCCAGCTCCCGGCCGGTGGGCTGCTCGACCGATTCGGAACGCGGCGGGTGCTCGGTGGCGGACTGCTGCTGTGGTCGGTCGCGCAGGCGTTCTGCGGCCTGGCCGCGAACTTCAAGCAGATGCTGTTCGGCAGGATGTTCCTCGGCCTCGGTGAAGCTCCGGCGTTTCCCGGAGGGGCCAAGGTGGTCTCCGAGTGGTGGCCGCGCGAGTCGCGGGGACTCCCGGTCGGCTTGTTCAACGCCGCCTCCACCATCGCACCCGCCATCGCCCCACCCCTGCTGACCTGGTTGATGCTGTCCTACGGGTGGCGGACGATGTTCGTCATCGCCGGTGTGGTCGGCATCGTGCTCGCGCTGATCTGGTTCGCCGTCCACCGGGACCGGAGGCAGGTCGAGGCCGAGGACGAGCCGGAGCCCGTGTCGATCAAGGAGTGGGCCGGGCTCCTGCGCCATCGGACGACCTGGGGCATGGTGCTGGGCTTCTCCGGCGTCATCTACTCGATCTACCTGTACCTGACGTGGCTTCCCGCCTACCTGGAGAGCGAGCGCGGGCTGAGCGTTGCCGACACCGGGATCGCGCTGGTCGTGCCCTACCTGGCCGGAACGCTGGGCATGCTCGCCGGCGGAGCTTTCGGCGATCTCCTGGTGCGCCGGGGCGTTCCGACGATGGCCGCGCGAAAGATCCCGATCTGCACGGGTCTTGTCGTCGGCGGTCTCTGCACGATCCCCGTGGCGCTGACCCCGAGCACCACGCTGGCGCTGGTGTGCATCTCGCTGGCCCAGTTCTTCATGAACTCCGCGAGCGCGGGCGCCTGGTCGTTGGCGGCCACCGCGGGCAGCGCGCGGATCACCGCGTCGCTGGGCAGCCTGCAGAACTTCGGCGGCTACTTCGGCGGCGCCTTCGCCCCGCTGATCACCGGCATCATCGTCGATGAGACGGGTTCGTTCGTGCTGGCACTGCTGGCGGCCAGCGGGATCGCGATCGTCGCAGCGCTCAGCTACGCCTTCCTCGTCGGAAAACCGGTCGGGCAGGCGCCGACACCGGTCGAGACCCCGACCCAGCGGTGACGGAGGGTGTAGGCGACAGAAGTATTACTTTTCCGCGTGGTTGTTGTTCGGGCGCTTACCTTGGCCCTTCCTCAGGACAAGGACAACCACGAGCAAGGGTACCGACGATGGCAGATCGCAAAGAAGCGAGCCCGCTGAGCCCGGAGAGGGCGTTCCCCGACAAGCACATCCCGCGGCCGCAGGTGCGCGACCTGCCGGCGCCGCCGCGCAACCAGTGGCGGCTGATCGGCCCGGGCATCGTCGCGGCCGGCGTCGGCCTGGCCACCGGTGAGTTCATCCTCTTCCCCTACATCACCTCCCAGGTCGGGCTGACCTTCGTGTGGGCAGCGCTGCTGGGCCTGGTCACGCAGTACTTCCTGAACATGGAGATCGAGCGCTACACCCTGGCCACCGGCGAGACCGCGGTGACCGGCTTCAGCCGGCTGTGGAAGCACTGGGGCCTGGTCTTCGCGATCATGGCCCTCTTCGCCAACCTGTGGCCCGCGTGGGCGACGAGTTCGGCGACGCTGATCACCTACGCGATCGGCGGTGACAAGTCCCTGGTGGCGGTGGGAATCCTGCTGCTGGTGGGGCTGATCCTCACGCTGGCGCCGGCGGTCTACACCGCGCTGGAGCGCGCGGAGATGCTCAAGGTCGCGGCGATCGTGCTGCTCATCGCGATCGGCGCGCTGTTCGTGATCGGCGCCGAGACCTGGCAGGCGCTGCCCACCGTGGTCACGCAGCCCGGTTTTCCCGCCGCAGAGCTGGGTTTCGCAGTGCTGATGGGTGCTCTGGCGTTCGCCGGTGCCGGTGGCGGGCAGAACCTCGTGCAGAGCAACTGGATTCGGGACAAGGGCTTCGGGATGGGCCACTACGTGCCGAAGATCGTCTCCCCGCTGACCGGGGAGACCGAGGCCCGCGGGCAGGCCGGGTTCATCTTCCCGGCCACCGACGAGAACATGGACCGTTGGAAGGCCTGGTGGCGCTTCGCCAACAAGGAACAGCTGATGACCTTCGTGCTCATCACGTTCCTGTCCATCATGTTCATGTCGCTGCTGGCCTACGGCACCGTGTTCGGCCACCCCGGGCTGGAGAACGACGTGTCGTTCCTGCGCATCCAGGGCGAGAAGATGTCGGCCATGGCCGGCGGCTGGTTCGGCTACTTCTTCTGGATCGTGGGCGCGTTCTCGCTGTTCGCGGCGGCTTTGGGCATCGTCGACTACACCTGCCGGCTCGCCGCGGACGTGCTCAAGACGAGTTACTTCCCGGATGCCTCCGAGAGCAAGGTCTACGCGATCCTGGTCTGGTCGCTGTGCGCCACCGGCATGGTCGTCATCGCCGTCGGCATGGGGCAGCCGCTGCTGCTGGCCATCATCTCGGCCTGCACCAACGGCGTCATGATGTTCATCTACTCCGGCCTGCTGATCGCCATCAACCGCAAGATGCTGCCCGCCCAGATCCGCGTCTCCGGCGTCCGCCTCGGCGCGCTGGTCTGGTCGATCATCCTCTTCGGCGTGATGGCGATCCTGACCGTCCACCAGCAGGTCGACAAGCTGCTCGGAGGCTGACCGCGAGCGGCGGAAGCCTCCGGCCGCTGGGACCGGAGGCTCCGCCGCGCGGGGTTTCGAATGCTCCACGTGCCAGCGCGGAGCGCCCGCCAGCACCTCCAGGATAGCGCTCTCACCTGCGGTGATGGCCAGCTTCGCGAGGATGGGGTGGTCGGGACTTCGCACCTGAGGTCCCGACCGCCCCACGCGTCACATCTTCTCCGCGCCCGCCTTGATGGCCTCGCGGATCCGGAAGTACGTGCCGCAGCGGCAGATGTTGCGGATCGAGTCGAGGTCCGCCTCGGTGATCTGGCGTCCCCCGGCGGCAGCGCGGCGCACCAGCGCTACCGCCGCCATGATCTGACCCGGCTGGCAGTAGCCGCACTGCGCGACGTCCTGGTCCAGCCACGCCTGCTGCATCGGGTGCAGCTCGGCGTCGACGGTGTCGGGCAGGCCCTCGATCGTGGTGATCTCGTCCTCGGCGGCGATGTCGCCGACCGAGACCGAGCACGGGTTGAACGCCTTGCCGTTGATGTGGCTGGTGCATGCCTTGCAGACGTTGATGCCGCAGCCGTACTTCGGGCCGGTCACGCCCAGCAGGTCGCGCAGCACCCACAGCACCCGCACGTCGTCGGCGACGTCGACGGTGACCTGTTCACCGTTGAGTCGAAAGGTGTGCTCAGGCACGAGAATTCCTCCAGGTCCTCACTGCGCGTGGCGCAGGCCGTCGGTGGGCGACTCCGGGATCGGCGGCACGTTCGGCTTCGGCTCGAACGACAACGTGCCGTGGTTGATCGGGAAGCTCGTCGGGACCGAACCGGTCGCGCGGGCGTAGGCGCAGGCCACCGCGGCCTGGGCCGAGGCGACGCCGAGCTCACCGGCGCCACCGGGCTTGCCGGTCGTCGGCGGCATGATGATGATCTCCAGCTCCGGCGGCGAGTTCCACTGCCGGGTGTAGAAGTAGTTGTCCCAGCTGGCTTCCAGGAAGTACCCGTCGGTCAGGTGCAGGCTGGAGGTCAGCGCGTTGGCGATGCCGTCGTTGATGCCGCCCATCATCTGGGCCTCCAGGCCACGCGGGTTGACCGCGAGCCCGATGTCCACCGCGCAGACCACCTTGGTGACGCGCGGGCCGGCGACGGCGTCGCGGATCGGCCGGTTCACCGTCTCCGGCGTGCAGTCGATCTCCACCAGCGTCGCGATCGCCGCCCGGTACTCGGTGTGCACCGCGATGCCCTGCGCCGTGTTCTCCGGCATCGATCGGCCCCACCGGCCGACTTCGGCGACCTCGTCCAGGACGGCCTTGAGCCGCTCCTCCTGCAGGAACCGCTGCCGGAACCGGTAGGGGTCCTCGCCCATCGTCGCGGCCAGCTGGTCTACGATCAGCTCTCGCGCGGTGGTGACGTCGGGGGAGTAGATGTTGCGCATGCTGCCGGTGTTGAAACCGCGATCGGTCTCGTTGAGCAGCTGCGTGGTGGCCCCGAAGCCGTAGGGCATGGTCTGGGTGTAGGTGAAGATCGTCTGCGAGAACGACGCGTCCGCGACCGGCAGCTTCGCCGCGCTGGCGGTGATGATCTCGCCGAAGCCGTGGCTGAAGTCGGTGAACACGCTGGTGTGCCGCTGCTCGTAGCTGAGCACGCTGTCCCCGGCGACGCCGACCCGCACCCGCGAGGTCGCCATCGGGTGGGTGCGGCCCTGGCGGGAGTCGTCGGCGCGGTGCCACATCAGCTTGACCGGCTTGCCGATCTTGCGGGAGATCTCGGCGGCCTCCATGGCGCCGTCGTTGAACAGCTTGCGCCCGAACGATCCGCCGCCCTCGGTGACGTGCACCTTCACCGCGTTGAGCGGAATCCCGTACTCCGCGGCGATCGTCTCCTTGGTGACGATCGGGTTCTTCTGGGCCGACCAGATCTCGGCCCGGTCCCGCCGCACGTCGGCGATCGCGCAGTTGGTCTCCAACGCGCTGTTGCTGCGGAAGAAGAAGGTGAAGTCACCCTCGACGCTGGTCTCGCCCTTCGGCGCCACCAGCGGGATCTCGGCCGCCCGCAGCTCGTCGAGCACCGAAGCATCCGATTTGCCCTCCGCCGTACCGGGTTTCCAGTCGACCTCCAGCGCGCGCACCGCGTCGATGCACTGCCCGAAGGTCTCCGCCCGCACCGCGACACCGGTCGAGATCGCGACCACGTCGGTGACGCCCGGCATGGTGGCCACGGCGTCGGTGTTGCGCACCGAACCGACCTTCCCGTTGAGCGTCGGGGGCCTGCACACCATCGTCGGGAGCGCGCCCGGGATCTTGAGGTCCATCGCGAACTTCTTCCGGCCGGTCACCGCCGTGAGCGCGTCCACGCGGTTGTGCGGGGTCCCGATGACCGAGAAGTTCTCGTTCGCCTTGAGCTGCACCGGAACTTCCTCGGTGCGCACGCTCGCGGCTTTCGCGGCGAGCTCGCCGATGCCGATGCTGTTGCCCAGCAGGTCGGTGATGACGCCCTGCTTGAGGCGCAGCGTCGCCACCGCCTGCTCCAGCTCGACGGCGGCGGCCTGCAGCAGGCGCCCGCGCGCCACGGCGGCGGCGACGCGGATCGGCGTGTAGGTCGACAGCGTGGTGCCGGAACCGCCGGTGATCTGGTTGAACACCAGTTCCGGCCGGGCGTCGGCGAGGGTGACGTGGACGTCCTCGACCGGCACGTCCATCTCCTCGGCGATCATCATCGCGGTGGAGGTGGTGATGCCCTGGCCGACCTCGGCTCGCGGCAGCTCGAAGGACACGGTGCCGTCGGTGTTCACCGTGACCGTGATGAGGTTCGCGGTCGGTGCGGCCGAGTACTCCAGCATGTCGCTGAGGTCGGTGATCTCGGCGATGGCGGGCGAGGGGACCGGCGGCAGCCCTTGGGCTTCCGCGGCGGGCGCGCGCAGGTTCAGGTCGGCGGCGGCGACCAGCGTCGGTGCCGCCAGGACGTAACCGAGGAAACCGCGCCGTCCGACGGCGTGGGATTCGGAAGGCCGCGAATCGGGCGGTGAGGAGCGGTCTGCGGTCGTCACTTCGGTCCCCTTCCGCCGGACGGATTTGCTCTTTCCGGCAGCCAAAAAACGGGCCTGACCTGGGAAGATGTGATTCCAGATCGTTTCGAACAGCGGAACTGTAACGTCGATCGTTGAAGGGGTCAACGACTCGGCCCTGGCTCAAGATCACGATCATGTCAAGCACCCGAAGTGCTCAAATCGCCGTCCGCTTCACGGCTCGCCCGGGGTGTCGAAGCGCCGTCGAACCTCCTCGGCCACCTGCGGATGCCCGGCCGCCTCGATGTAGCGGGCGAAGCGGTGCGCGGTCAGGCGCCGCACGGCGTTGCGCTCACCGTGCAGACCGAGCTGGTCGAGGAGCATACCCACGTGGTCCCGACGGGGTCGGCAGTCCACCGGTCAACTTCTTGAAGACGCCGAAACCCACCGCCGCCAACAGCGGAACCACCACCCACGCAGTCCATTCCAGCAACCACCCGAAGAGCAGCGGGATCGCTGCCGCGATCGCGAGTCCGATGTAGAGGGTCCGGTTCTCCTTGGTCATCGCACGAACTCCTCGGGTCGTGGGTACGCGAAGTCCTGGTTCTGCAACCCCTGCGCGAAGTCGATCAACTGCGACAGCCGGACGACGACGTGCGGCTGACCGTGCGAGGTCTCGCTCCAATCCCGCCCGGCGACGTACAACTTCGCGAGCAGGTCCACCGATTCCTGCGCCGCCTCGACGAGGATCGCCAGCAGCAGGTCCGCGTTGGAGATCATCTCCGCCGTCACGAGCCACGTGCCGAGCAGCTGATGGGTGTGGCCCGAGCGGTGCGCGAACAGCTCGCGCCAGCAGGCCACCAGGTCCGCCCGGACCTCCGCACGCGCCGCCAGCGGTCGCGACACCCGCGAGGTGTCGACGAGCCGGCGCGGGTCGGCCGCGCGCGCGAGCAGCGCGAAGTCGGCGGCCTGCGGGTCCGGCTGGCGCAGGCCGATCCGCAGTCGCTGCAACAACAACCGGAGCAGGGCATCGCTGCTCGCCGCGAGCTCGAGCAGCGCGTCCTGCGCCGTGGGGGCACCGAGACCGCTCTCCCCGCGGGCCCGGTGGTGCAGCCGAACGACCGCCTGGTCCGGGTAGTTCGGCGCGATCAGGTTGGCGGTGACCGTCACCAGGATCTGCCCGACCTCGTCGGGTAACCCGGAGTTCTTCGACCACTCGTAGACCAGGCGCCGGAAGTGCCTGCCGTGACGGTTGTCCTCCAGACCGTTGGTGAGCGCTTGGACCCCGAAGTCCCGCAGCGGCCTGCTCCGGTGGTTGCGCGGTTCGAGCCAGCGCTCCACCAGCCGGATGACGTGGTCGGGGCTGTTCGTGCGCAGCGCCTGCCCGGTGAAGCGGTCGACCAGGCTGACCCGGTCGGCCCCGGTCAGCAGGTCCATCCTGATGACCTCGTCCACCCACTGGCGGTAGGTGCTGCGCAGGTCCGGGTAGTTGTCCCAGAAGTGCTCCAGCAGCGCCCGGTCGAAGTCCCACCGGCCGAGGTCGACGCGGTTCGGCGCTGCGATGTCGATGCCGAGGTCCTTCAGCTGCCCTCGGTAGCCGTGTTGTTCCAGCCGGGGCCGCTCGGAGCCGTCGAGCCCCAGCAGCTCCACGAGGTGGTGGGAGGCGAAGAACACCGCGTCGGGCGAGGCTCCGTGGCACATCGCAGAGGCCAGCAGGATCGCGCGTTCACGCCCCGTCGCACGCTGCTCGACCAGCTTCGCCGCTTCGTCGCGCCGGTCGGCCTGTTCGGAGATCGCCTCCGCGAGCCGGTCGTCCAGCGGGCTGTGCGGCGCGTAGCGGCTGATCTCGATGATCCGCGTCGCGAGGTGGCTGATCTGCGCCATCGACTGGTCGAGGGCGGTGACGACGTCCTCGGAGGCCAGCTGGCCCGCCGTGGGGTGCAGGCCCTCGGCTTCCAGGTGCCTGCGCAGGACCCGGTCGCCGGCGGGCCGGGAGATGCGCGCGGTGCACTGCCGCAGCTGGTCGCCGAGGTGGTGCGCGAACTCGTCCGGCACCACCACGACGAGGTAGGCCTTGGCGTTGACCAGCCGCGCCCGGAACTCGGGGACCTCGCGCATCCGGGTCAGGAACACGTCCTCGCTCGCGTCCAGCAGGTCGAGCACGAGCCGGTGATCGGTCAGCAGCTGGACGTCGGCCAGGCGGTGGGCGGGATCGTAGGGCTCATCGGTGAGCAGGGCGTAGGGCGACTCATCACCGGCCGATTCGTTGACCAGCACCTTGGCGGCGGTGCTCCGCCCGCTGCCGGGCGGGCCGGTCAGCAGCGCGGTCCCGTGCCTGCGGAGCTTCTCGCGCGCGCCGTCGAGGTCGTCCGGGGCCACGAAGCGCTGCTCGCTCCAGCTGAGGTCGCCCTTGAAGGTGATGCGTGGGCCGCGGATCCGGCTCATCACGCTTTCGTGCCCCGAGCCGAAGATGTTGTAGACGTCCCCGGTGCCGGTGTGGATCGACGAGGCCGAGACCTCCTCCTCGAAGTGGGTTTCCGCCGATCCGTCCGGAACCTCGTTCTCGCTCATCGCCGGTCACCACCGCGCGGACCGCCCTGGTTGAACTGGTCGCCCGACCCGCTGTGGTGGTTGCCGTAGGTCGGCCCGTTGAAGTGGGTGGTCGCCTGCGGCCCGCCGATGGTGAGGCCGCCGTGCAGATCCCGCAGCTGCACGTGGGTGCCGTCCACGTTGCCGGAGTCGTGGTTGTGGACGTCGCCCGATCGCGGCGACGGTTGGCGTGGTCGTCCTGGAGCGCGGGGACGAGGGCGATCAGCCTGCTGGCGAGCCGGTCCAGGTCGTCCTGCGCGTTGCGGACGTCGAAGTCCAGCGCGTTGAGGTAGGCCAGCGCCTCCAGCTCCTCGGGGAGGTCCGCGGGCGTGAGGTGCGGAAGGCCACGTCCACAATGGACCGGAATGACCCGCGCACCCGCCTTCATGGCGTTGAGGATCTCCAGCCTGGTGAAGTCCTCCTCCTGCGCCAGGCGCAGATTCCCCTGCTCGTCACGGGCTTTCGACCAGTTGGCTCCCATCAGGACGAGCAGGACGGAGGTGGTGGACGCCTCGCGGAGCAGGCGTGCGCGGTAGTCCTCCCCCGGAGCCCCCTTGGCGTCGCGGAACACCAGCTTGTCGCCGAAGCGCTCCGACAGGTAGCTCTCGATGTGGGCGGCGGCGAACTCGCCGTCGCCGCTGCTGTTGGTGGCGCTCGTCGTCGTCATGGCCGCCGCAATCCTCGTCGCCGTCGAATCCTGGAGTGGCATCGTCAAGAACGCATCACCAAGGCTGCGTTCTTCGACGGATCTTCACCGAGAACCGAACTGAGCGGCGGGCAATTGGTCGGGTTTCCCGTTTCCCGTGGTGCTGTGACCGGGAAACGGGTTCGAAGGGCGGAGCGGCGCTGGGGGTGCCGCTCCGCCCTCTTGTTCGCTACTGCAGCGGGCGTTCGGTGACGTGCTGCAGGAGCCGGTCGCCGGCGTCGGCGTCGGTGATGAGGGTGTTGACGATCCCGGAGCGCAGCACCGCGTCTATGGCGCGGGCCTTCGGGGTGGTGTAGCCGACGGCGATCACCTCCGGCACGGCCCGCAGCTGCTCGTGCGGGATCGCCAGGACGTGGTGGGCCAGCCCGGTGGACAGCGCGTTGCCGTCGGCGTCGAAGAGCCGGGCGGCGATCTCGGCGGTGGCGCCGCGCTGCCGGATCGACTCGCGTTCGGCGGGGCTCAGCGCGTCGTAGACGGTGGACTCGTTCGGCTGCCAGGCGCCGATGCTGACCACGGCCTTGGTCAGGTGCTGGAACTGCTCGAAGGTCTCGGCGATGCCGGGCTGGTTGCGCAGGATCTCGGTGGTGCGGCGGTCGGGGAGCACCAGCGGCCCGTAGATGGGGTAGGAGTCGCCGCCGCTGGCCGCGGCCACTCGGCCCACCGTTTCCACCGAACGGTCCCGCATGTCCATGCCCGCTTGGACGCCGCACAGCTGCACGATGGGGCACTTGGGCAGGCTGCGGATCGCCTCGGCCATGGCGTTGACCGATCGGGCCCAGGACAGGCCGATGACGTCGCCCGGAACCGTGATCTCGGAGAGGAGCTGGGCGGCGAGCACGCCCACCCGGCGGCGCAGCTCCGGCCGTTCTGCCTTCGATTGCGCTCGGTTGAGCACCAGCACGCGGCGCAGTCCGTAGGCCGTTCGGAGCCGTTCGGACTGCTCCACGTCGACCGGGAAGGGTAACTCGAACGAGATCTTGATCAAGCCGTTCTCCTGGGCGGATGCCAGAATCCGGGCGACCTTGAAGCGGCTGATCCCGAACTCCTCCGCGATCTCCAGCTTCGAGCGCCCGGCCACGTAGAACCGGTGCGCGATGGACGCCGCGGTCATGGTGTCGATCAGCCCGCTCCGCGGCCGAGGTGTGCTCATATGAGCACTATAACGTGAAAACTTGACCAGAGGTTGACGCGATCACCAGTGAACCTCTTCAATGCGGGGCAAGTTCAGGGCAGAGTACAGCGCAGTTCGCTCAGATGAGCGCTCTGGAGGCGGAGGTTAGATGCGCGCCGCGATCATTGACGAACCCGGATCCATCCGGGTTGGTGACGTACCGGATCCGGTACCGCGGGAGCGGCAGTTGGTGGTGAAGGTCGGGGCCACCGGGATTTGCGGCACCGACGTGCACATCGCCGACGGGCACTTCCCGCCGACGCCCTACCCGATCGTGCCGGGCCACGAGTTCGCCGGTGAGGTCGTCGAAGTGGGTCCGGACGTGCCGGGCGAGTGGAAGGTGGGCGACCGGGTCGCGGTGGACCCGTCGCTGTTCTGCGGCTACTGCACCCCGTGCCGCAACGGGCACGGGAACCTGTGCGCCAACTGGGGTGCCACCGGCGACACCGTCGACGGCGCGTTCGCCGAGTACGTCGCGGTGCCCTCGGCCAACTGCTACCGGATGCCCGAGGGGCTGAACTGGCAGCAGGGCGCCCTGGTGGAGCCGGTCTCCTGCGCGGTGCACGGCGTCCGCCAGATCGGAGTCGAGGCCGGCGAGAAGTTCCTCGTCATCGGCGCGGGCACGATGGGCCTGCTGATGCAGCAGCTGCTCCAGCGCGCGGGCGCGCAGGTCACCGTCGCCGACCGCAACGCGACGCGGCTGCCGCGCGCGCAGCGGCTGGGCGCGGTCGCCGTCGTGGAGGACGCCAACGAGCTGGACTCCGACTTCGACGCAGCCGTGGACTGCACCGGGGCGGCCCCGGCCATCGAGACCGCGTTCGACAAGCTGCGCCGCGGCGGACGGCTGCTGGTCTTCGGCGTCGCCCCGGCGGAGGCACGAATCTCGTTGTCGCCCTTCCGCATCTACAACGACGAGATCAAGATCGTCGGTTCGATGGCGGTGCTGCACAGCTTCGGTCCCGCGCTGGACCTCATGGCGATGGGCGCGATCAACAGCGACGAGCTGCTGACCGACGCGCTGCCGCTGGAGGAGTTCGGCAAGGCGCTCGAACTGATGCGCAGCGGCGCCGGTCTCAAGGTCCAGGTCCTGCCGGGAGGTGCGGATGCCTAGGCGGTTGAGGCGCAGCCGAATAAGGCTCGCGCTGCTGGCGATGGTCAGCCTGCTGCTGACCAGCTGCGCCGGGGCCGGTGCGATCGGTTCCGGCGGGCGAACCCTGGTGATCGCGATCGTGTCCAACCCGCAGATGGAGGACGCGGTCGCGCTCAAGGGCGAGTTCGAGAAGGAGAACCCCGGCATCAAGCTGAAGTTCGTTCAGCTGCCGGAGAACCAGGCGCGCGCGAAGATCACCGCCTCCACCGCCACCCAGGGCGGCGAGTTCGACGTGGTGATGATCAGCAACTACGAGACCCCGCAGTGGGCGGCCAACGGCTGGCTGGAGAACCTGCAGCCCTACATCGAGAAGACCCCCGGCTACGACGCGAACGACTTCATCCCCAGCATCCGGGATTCGCTGTCGCACCAGGGCTCGATGTACGCGGTTCCGTTCTACGGCGAGTCGTCGTTCCTGACCTACCGCAAGGACCTCTTCGAGCAGGCCGGGCTGACCATGCCGGAACACCCGACGTGGCAGCAGATCGCCGACTTCGCCGCGAAGCTGGACAACCCCGCCACCGGCGTCTCCGGGATCTGCCTGCGCGGCAAGCCCGGCTGGGGCGAGAGCCTGGCGCCGTTCTCCACGGTCGCCAACACCTTCGGCGCCCGCTACTTCGACGAGAACTGGAACGCCCAGATCACCTCGCCGGAGTTCAAGGCGGCGGCGAACTTCTACGTCAACCTGGTCCGCGAGCACGGCGAGGTCGGTGCGTCCAGCGCCGGGTTCTCCGAGTGCGGCACGCACTACGCGCAGGGCCAGGCCGCGATGTGGTACGACGCGACGGTCATGGCCGGCACCAACGAGGACCCGGCCGAGAGCAAGGTGGTCGGCAAGAACGGCTACGTGGCCGCTCCCGTCGAGCGCACCGCCGAGGCCGGCTGGCTCTACACCTGGTCGCTGGCGATGCCCAAGGTCGCCAAGGACAAGGACGCGGCCTGGCAGTTCATGAGCTGGATGACCTCCAAGCAGTTCGTCAAGCAGGTCGGCACCACCTTCGGCTGGAACCGGGTTCCGCCGGGCGTGCGCAAGTCGACCTACGAGATCCCGGAGTACCAGCAGGCCGCTGCCGCCTACGCCAAGCCGACGCTGGACGGCATCGACAAGGCGCAGCAGTCCAACACGATGGTGAACCCGGTCCCGTACCCGGGGATCCAGTTCGTCGGCATCCCGGAGTTCCAGGACCTCGGAACCCGGATCAGCCAGCAGTTGTCGGCGGCCATCGCCGGACGGATCACCGTCGACGAGGCCCTGGAGCAGTCCCAGGAATACGCCGAGTCCGTGGGCGAGTCCTACCGGGAGACGCGATGAGCCAAACGGTGGTCGAAGAAGTTCAGGCGCCCGTGGTGAGCAAGAAGGAGACCACGGCGTCCAGCACCTGGATGCGCCGTGCGCCGCTGCTGCCCGCGCTGCTGTTCACGGTGCTGGTGACCCAGATCCCGTTCCTGATGACGGTGTTCTACTCGTTCCAGTCCTGGAACCTGGTGCGGCCGGGCTCGCGGCACTTCGTGGGCTTGCGCAACTACGTCGACGTCTTCGCCGACAGCCAGTTCCGCGGCGCGCTGATCAACACCGTGGTGCTGACCGTGGTGTGCGTGTTCATCTCGATGCTGCTGGGTCTGGGCCTGGCGATCCTGCTGGACCGGAAGTTCCTGGGGCGCGGCGTGGTTCGCACCCTGCTGATCACGCCGTTCCTGATCCTGCCCGCGGCGGGCGCGCTGCTGTGGAAGACCACGATGTTCGACCCCACCTACGGGTTGCTGAACTTCGTGTTCGGCGGTGACACCGACTGGCTGGCCGAGTTCCCGCTGGCCGCGGTGATGACCCAGGTCATCTGGCAGTGGACGCCGTTCATGATGCTGCTGATCCTGGCGGGCCTGCAGGCTCAGTCCAAGGAGGTGCTGGAGGCCGCATCGGTCGACGGCGCCGGCCGGTGGCGGACGTTCGTGTCGATCACGCTCCCGCAGCTGGCCCGGTACCTGCAGCTGGCGGGTCTGCTGGGGGCGATCTACATCGTGAACAGCTTCGACGCGATCTTCCTGATGACGCAGGGTGGTCCGGGTACCGCCAGCACCAACCTGCCGTACTACATCTACCAGCGAGCGTTCGAGGGCTTCGACATCGGCCAGTCCTCGGCGATGGGCGTCGTGGTGGTCATCCTGACGCTGATCGTGGCGAACTTCGCGCTGCGCTTGATGTTCCGGACCTTCGGCCTGAGCGAGGTGCGCTGATGCATACCGCGAACCCGATCGGCCGGTGGGCGCTGACCGCGTTCACCTGGGTCGTGGCGATCCTGTTCGTCTTCCCGCTGCTGTGGATGGTGGTGACGTCCTTCAAGGAGGAGGCCGACGCCTACACCGACCCGCCGAAGCTGCTGTTCACCCCGACGCTGACCCAGTTCGCCGGGATCCTGGAACGCGGATTCCTGCCGTACCTGGGCAACTCGGCGTTCGTGACGGTGGTGTCGACGCTGCTGGTGCTGCTGCTGGCGGTCCCGGCGGCCTACTCGCTGTCCATCGCGGCGGTGCCCGGCACTCAGGGCGTGCTCGGTTTCTTCTTGTCGACCAAGATGCTCCCGATCGTGGCGGCGATCATCCCGCTGTACGTCATCTCGCAGAACATCGGTCTGCTGGACAACGTCTGGGCGCTGGTCATCCTCTACACCGCGATGAACCTGCCGCTGGCGGTGTGGATGATGCGCTCGTTCTTCCTCGAAGTCCCCAGGGAGATGGTCGAGGCCGCCCGGGTCGACGGAGCACCGCTGCCGGTGCTGCTGTTCCGGGTGATCCTCCCGGTCGTGGCACCGGGAATCGCCGCGACGGCGCTGATCTGCGTGATCTTCTCCTGGACGGAGTTCTTCTACGCGGTCAACCTCACCGCCGCGCAGGCGGGAACGGTGCCGGTGTTCCTGGTCGGCTTCATCACCAGTGAAGGCCTGTACTGGGCGCAGCTGTCGGCGGCGGCCCTGCTGGCCTCGCTGCCGGTGATGGTGATCGGCTGGATCGCGCAGAACCACCTGGTGCGCGGCCTGTCGATGGGCGCGGTGAAGTAATCACCGACCGCGGGGCCGTCATCGCGAATGGCGGCCCCGCGGACTCGGATCGGAGACCTGCATCACAGGTGCGGACCCGGTTCGATGAATTAAGGACGTTGGTCCTAGCGACGGTGGTCAAACCTTCGGCATGCTGTGTGTATCCGCCCGGTCACGGGCAGGTGCATTCCGGAGGTATCACGCTTGTTGGCTAGGGAGACGACGATGGAACAGACCAGGATCGGCGAGTCGGCATCGAACGCGGTCGAAAAGCAGGCCGATACCGCCCGAGCGTCTGCTCCTCATGAGGTTCCGGCACCTCGTTCCGCCGATGAGCTCAGCGGCCGCCCCCGCTTGATGATCAACCGAGGCAACGCCGCCGGGAGTGGTTTCGTGCTCCAGAACGAGCGCACCACCATAGGTCGAGACGCCATGTGCGACATAGTCGTCGACGACATCACGGTGTCCAAGCAGCACGCCGAGATCCGGCGGCGGGGCGACGCCTACGTCCTCGTCGACGGCGGTTCGCTCAACGGCACCTACCTCAACCGGCTCCCGGTCGACACCGCCGAGCTGCGCGAGGGCGACGAGATCTGGATCGGCAAGGCCCGCTTCACGTACCGAACCGGTCTGTGAGTCAGCGGACGACGGCCACGGCGCAATCGGCGTAGTGCACCAGGGCGTGGCTCGTGGAGCCCAGCGTCGTGGCGCGCACGATGTGCCGTCCGCGTGAACCTATCAGCAGGAGGTCGGCCTTCTCCGCGGCCTGGAGCAGCGCTTCGGTCGGGGGTTCGAGGCTGACCTCCTGGTGCATCTCCACGTCCGGGTTGCTCTGCTCCACGCCCGCGACGCACTCGGCGAGCAGCCGCTGGTTCGCGTCGACGAAGTCGGACTCGTAGCGCCACCCGCGGTTCGGCGGTAGCGCGTCGGGTGCGCGCGTGGCGTCGGCCATCAGCGCGGTGAGCGTCGCGGAGTGCCGGTAGGCGAGGTCGTGGGCGAAGGTGATCGCCTGCCCGCTGGTCGGCGAACCGTCCACGCCGACCACCACCCGCCGGATCGGCCGATCGGCCTCGGGGCCGCGCACGACCACCACCGGGACGTGCGCGTTGCGCACCAGCTCGCCCGCCGTGGACCCCAGCAGCACCCGCCGGGTGCGGCTCAGCGGCGGCGGTCCGAGCACCACCATCCCCATCTGGTCGGTCTCCTCGCGCAGCACCGACGCCGGATGTCCCATCTGCACCCGGGTGCGCACCAGCAACTCCGGGAACATCCGCCGGCACTCGGTGGCCAGCGCGGCGAGCTCCTGCTGAGCGCTGCCGTGCCGCATCACCGGCTGCTCGCTGGGCAGGTGGACGCGGGTGAGCTCCTCCAGCGGGACCGGGACGGCGCGCACCAGCAGCAGCGCCTCGGATCGGGACAGCGCTTCGCGGGCGGCCCAGCGCATGGCGAGCCGACTGGCGTCGGAGTCGTCCACTCCGACGGCCACCGCGCGGTGCTCCTGCGTGCTCATCGCTTCCAGCTCACCACGAGAAGCGCCGGAAGGCAGGGTCAGTCCGAGGTCGCCGACTCCAGGTCGGCGGGACGCAGCGCGATGGTGGCGGTGAGGCCGATGAGACCGGTGAGCACCAGGTAGCCGCAGGCCAGCCACGGGGAACCGCCGCCCGCGGCGATGAGCGCGGTGATGATCAGCGGGGTCAGGCCCGAGGCGTAGATCCCGGAGAACTGGTAGACGAACGACATCCCCGTGTAGCGGGAGCGCACCGGTGCCAGCTGGGCGTAGAGCGTGCCCTGGGGCGCGTAGAGCAGCGCGTGCACCACGCCCAGCACCCCGACGATGATCAGCCCGGTCAGCAGCACGTCCCGGGTCTGGAAGGCCAGGAACGCGGGGTAGACAGACGCGGCGAACAGGCCGGCGCCGAGCGCGTAGGCGAGGCGCGGCGTGATGCGGTCGCTGAGGCGTCCGAACACCGGCAGCAGCACGGCCAGCACGCCCGCGGCCAGCATCACCGACACCAGCACGCTGTTGCGCGGCAGGTGCAGGGTGGAGGTCGCGTAGGACAGGAAGAACACCGCCCAGGTGTTGAACGCGGCGCCCTCCGCCCAGCGGGAGAGCAGGCCCAGCAGCGTGTTGCGGCGGGTGACCGGGTCGCGGAACAGCTCCACCAGCGGGGCCTTCGCGGCGCCCTGGGTCTGCCGCATCCGTTCGAACGCCGGGGTTTCGGCCACCCGCAGCCGGATCACCAGGCCGATGACCACCAGCAGGATGCTCAGGCCGAACGCGATCCGCCAGCCGTAACCGAGGAACTGCTCGTCGTCGAGGACGTTGCCCAGCAGGGCGAACAGCCCGGTTCCCAGGCCGAGCCCGAGCGCGAGACCGACCTGCGGCCACGCGCCGTACCAGGCGCGCTTGCCGGGCGGTGCGTACTCGACGGCCATGAGCACCGCGCCCGCCCACTCGCCACCGATCGCCAGGCCCTGGACCACGCGCAGCAGCACCAGCAGCAGCGGGGCGAGCAGGCCCACCTGCTCGTAGGTCGGCAGGGCGCCCATCGCCGCCGTGGACAGGCCCATCAGGAGCATCGTGCTGACGAGCGTGCGCTTGCGGCCGATCCGGTCGCCGATGTGTCCGAAGAGGACACCGCCGAGGGGGCGGGCGACGAACCCGACGAAGAACGTCACGAACGCCAGCATCGTCGAGACCGTCGGGTCGTCGGTGGGGAAGAACAGCTTGTCGAACACCAGGCTGGCGGCGGTGCTGTACAGGAAGAAGTCGTACCACTCGACGGTCGTGCCCATCAGGCTCGACACGATCACGGTGCGAACGTCCTTGCGCGGCACGGCGCGCACGTCGGGAGCAGGCTGCAGGCCCGCGGTCATCACTGCCTCCAGGCGGTGCAGGGGAGAGGGAGCACGCCTGGTCATGCAGGTCGTGACCCGATTTCAGTGGAATTCGGACCCCCGCACTGAATTCCGGGTCCTGATGTCCATGGAAATCGGGAACCTGCGGGATCGGGGTGCGGGGAGTCCGAATTCCACTGAAATCGGGTCACGACCTGCA
>NZ_SMKS01000165.1:0-393 GCF_004348435.1 Saccharopolyspora terrae
TGAGGTGATCTCAGTGGATTCGGTTGTGTTCGTGGTGGGTGAGTACGAGTGCGGCTTGGACGATGTTTCCGATTTTTCGGGGGCTGGCGGCGATGTGTTGCAGGGTGCGCCAGCGGCCGGTGAGCAGGGCGAATCCGCGTTCGCCCAAGGCACGCAGGCTGCGTAGGAGCAGGTTGTAGGTGTGGTTGTCGGCATCGAGGGGGCGGCCTCGCCCGGTTGTGGAGCGCTTGATGAGGGTGTGGACTCCGGCGCCGGCGCCCTGGTAGCCGCCGTCGGCGAGGGTGGGCAGGTCGAGTTGGGAAGCGGCCCAGTACAGCGCGCCCAGGACGTGTTGTTGGGCAGCGGTGATGTCGTGGACCGAGCCGGGCTCGACCGGTGAGACCCAGATCGGGA
>NZ_SMKS01000067.1:0-32305 GCF_004348435.1 Saccharopolyspora terrae
CCCGCAGCCCGCTCCCCCGCCGCCGGAGGAACCGCGCTCCCACCGTCGGCGCCGCGAAGAACCCGCCGGTCACGGGCACGGACACGGGCACGGCCCGGCCGCCCCGGCGTCGACGCACGTCAAGCGCCTGCTGGCGTTCCTGCTGATCCCGTTCGCGCTGGCCGCGGTCATCGGGATCTTCGTGCTCTACCCGTGGGGCCACGACCAGAAGACCGGCGCCGACCTCGGGTTCGGGCAGTCCCCGGTCAACGGCGAGGTCATCTCCGCCGGAGCCACCTCGTGCAGCGAGGGCGAGGCCGGACAGGGCTGCGTCCAGCTCGCCGTGAAGATGCAGGACGGGCCGCGCCCGAACCAGACCATCGAGCAGGTCGTGCCCACCGACCCCGGCAGCCCGCGCTTCGCCGTCGGCGATCAGGTCGTGCTCTCCTACGCCGGGGAGAACCCCGACGACCCGACGTCGTTCCAGGTCGTGGACTTCCAGCGCGGCATGCCGCTGACGCTGCTGGCGCTGGTGTTCGCCGCCGCCGTGCTCGTGCTCGGACGCTGGCAGGGGCTGGCCGCGCTCGTCGGTCTCGGCCTGAGCCTGGTGATGCTGGTCGGGTTCGTGCTCCCCGCGATCCTCGCCGGTGAGGATCCGCTGCTGGTGGCGGTCGTCGGCGCCGGGCTGATCATGTTCGTCGTGCTCTACCTGACGCACGGGTTCTCCGCGCGGACCTCCACCGCCGTGCTCGGCACGATGCTGAGCCTCGCGCTCATCGGCGTCCTGAGCGCCGCGTTCTCCGCCGCCACCAGCCTGACGGGGCTGGACGAGAACACCTCCAGCCTGATCGGGGCGCTGGGCGCACCCATCGACGCGCGCGGGCTGCTGCTCGCCGGCATCGTCATCGGCGCGCTCGGCGTCCTCGACGACGTGACCGTCACCCAGACCAGCGCCGTGTGGGAGCTGCGAGCGGCCAACCCGACGCTGTCCTGGCAGCAGCTCTACGGGGCCGGCTTGCGCATCGGTCGCGACCACGTCTCGTCGGCGGTCAACACGCTGGTGCTGGCCTACGCGGGCGCGGCGCTGCCGATGCTGCTGGCCTACACCCTCTCGGGACGCACCTTCGGCGAGATCGTCAGCTCGCAGGCCGTCGCGCAGGAAGTCGTGCGCACCCTCGTCGGCAGCGTCGGCCTGGTCGCGGCGGTGCCCATCACGACGGCCATCGCCGCGCTGGTGGCCGTCCAGGAACCCGCCGAACAGCCCGGCGAAGAGGGTGCCGAACGGGCGAAGAAGCGGCGACGTCCGGGTAAAACCGATGGCAGGTAGGGCTGCGCGCAGCCGCCGACCTGCCGCAGACTGGCGGACATGCCCACGCCGTTACCCGATTTCGGCAGCGTCCTGGCCGTCCCCGGCCGCCTGCTCGGCGGACTGACGTCCCTCGCCGGAGCGGTGCTCCGCGAGACGACTGCCGTGCTCGCCGCGATCCACGCCCTGCCCCGCCTGGTGGTCGCGCTGGAACGGATCGGACCGCTGTCCGACACCCTCGCCGAGACGCGGGACGCGCTGCGCGAGCTCGCCGACGGCGCGAACGACCTGGGCCCGACCGCCGACCAGCTGCGCTTCCTGCACGAGCAGGTCGTTCAGCTCGCCTGCGACCTCCGCGTCCTCGAACCGGACGTGGAAACCCTCACCAAGACCACGGCCCAGCTCGACCAGACGGCCCAGCTGCTCATCGCAGCCCTCAACCACGCCTGAAAATCACCTCTTCGAGCGGGCGGAGTCGAATTTCGCGCGAAGTTCGACCTCGAACTTCGCGCCTCGAATTTCGCGCGAAATTCGACTCCCCGGCTTCAGAGGGTGGCGACGAACTTCGAGACCGCCTCCGGCTGGAGGCGCTGGGCCATGCGGCCCTGAGGCGCGAGGGACGCCAGCTGGTAGAGGGGGCGGTTGGGCGGCGCCTCCCCCCTTGCCTCCGCGCGGAGCTGCGCGACGATCAGCTGGGAGAGCACCAGACCGCGGGTGTCCTCGTTGCCCGCCAGGGCGTCCGCCAGGCGGCGCAGCGCGTAGACGCCCAGCTCGCGGCCACCGGTCCCGGCGTACATGGCCAGCGAAACGCTGATCGCCTTGCCCCGGGGAGCACCACCGATCAGCACGTTGATGGTGCGGGCACCGCGCAGGTCGGTGACGAACAGCTCCAGCTTCGTCGCCTTGTGCACGTCGACCACCCGACTGCCCAGGGCGCGGGCCACGACCTCGTGCCCGCGCAGCGTGATGGTCTTGCGCGACTCGGTCCAGGCCAGCAGCAACAGCGGCACCGCGACGATCACCAGCGTCGTCACGAAGCCGACCGGCCCCGCGAACAGGCTGACGATGCCGCCGAACGCGGCGGCCACGATGACCGCCGCGATCGCCACGTTGCGGGCCCGGACCCGCACGGTGCGCCGGTCCAGCAGGTCCAGCGGCACCGCCTCGACTTCGCTCATCGGCTCTCCGCGACCGCCGCACGCACGTCGTCGACCAGCGACTCCAGCGACACCGCGCGCTGCTCGCCGGTGGTCAGCTCCTTGAGCTGCGCGTTGCCGGATTCCAGGTCGCGCTCGCCCAGCACCAACGCGAAGCGGGCGCCGGAGCGGTCGGCGGCCTTCATCGCGCCCTTGAGGCCCTTGCCGCCGTAGGCGATGTCGACCCGCACGCCGTGCGCGCGCAGCCCGCCGGTGGCGGCGACCAGCGTGCGCTTGGCCGTCTCGCCCATCGGCACGCAGTAGACGTCGCACCGCGACTGGTCACCGACCGACAGCCCCTCGGCCTGGCAGGCCAGCAGCGTGCGGTCCACGCCGAGGCCGAAGCCGATGCCGGACAGCTCCTGGCCGCCCAGCTCGGCCATCAGCCCGTCGTAGCGGCCGCCACCGCCGATGCCGGACTGGGCGCCGAGCCCGTCGTGGACGAACTCGAAGGTCGTCTTGGTGTAGTAGTCCAGTCCGCGCACCAGCCGCGGGTTCTCCACGAACTCCACGCCCAGGTCCACCAGGTGCGCCTTGACCGACTCGTAGTGCTCCTCGGCCTCGGCCGAGAGGTGGTCGACCATCAACGGCGCGTCGGCGACCATCTCGCGGACCTCGGGGCGCTTGTCGTCGAGCACCCGCAGCGGGTTGAGCTCGGCGCGGCGCTGCGTGTCCTCGTCCAGCGGCAGCCCGCGCAGGAACTCCTGCAGCTTGGCGCGGTAGGTGGGACGGCAGGTGGCGTCGCCCAGCGAGGTCAGCTCGATGCGGTGCCCGGTCAGGCCCAGCCGCCGGTAGCCCTCGTCGGCGATCGCGATGACCTCGGCGTCCAGCGCCGGGTCGTCCACGCCGATGGCCTCCACGCCGACCTGCTGCAGCTGCCGGTAGCGGCCGGCCTGCGGACGCTCGTAGCGGAAGAACGCGCCGCTGTAGTACAGCTTCACCGGCAGCTGGCCCCGGTCGAGGCCGTTCTCGATGACCGAGCGCATCACGCCGGCCGTGCCCTCCGGGCGCAGCGTCACCGAACGCCCGCCGCGGTCGGCGAAGGTGTACATCTCCTTGCTGACCACGTCGGTCGACTCTCCGACACCGCGCGCGAACAGCGAGGTCTCCTCGAACAGCGGCAGCTCGACGTAGCCGTACCCGGCGCGACGAGCGGCGTCGGCCAGGGTCTCGCGGACCGCGAGGAAAGCCGCCGAGTCCGGCGGGAAGTACTCCGGGATGCCCTTGGGGGCGTTGAACGTGCTCATCAGGTTTGCGATTCGTCCTCGTCAGTGGGCGTCGGAGGCGGGCAGTTCCTGCAGGAACGGGTTGCCCGCGCGCTCGCGCCCGATGGTGGTGGTCGGTCCGTGGCCCGGCAGCACGACGGTCTCGTCGTCCAGCGGCAGCACCTGGGTGCTCAGCGACTCGAGCATCTCGCCGTGGTCGCCGCCGGGCAGATCGGTGCGCCCGATGGCGCCGGCGAAGAGGGTGTCGCCGGACAGCAGCAGCCGCCCGCCCTCCTCGGTGCCGACGCCGAACAGCACCGACCCGCCGGTATGGCCCGGGGTGTGCGTGACGTCGAAGCGCAGCCCGGCCAGCTCCAGCACGTCGCCGTCGGCGATCTCGCGGACCTCGGCGGGCTCCTCACCGCTGATGCCGTCGCCGAAGAGCTGGCGGCCCGCGGGCCCCAGCGCCGCGCCCGGGTCGGCGAGCATGAACCGGTCGACGGGGTGGATGTGGGCGGGCACGTCGTGCTCGGCGCAGATCTGCGCGGCCGAGAGCACGTGGTCGAAGTGCCCGTGCGTCAGCAGCACGGCGGCAGGCGTGAGCCGGTGCTTGGCCAGCTGCTCGTTCAACGGCTCGACGGCGTCCTGACCGGGGTCGACGACGACGCAGGCTTCGCCCTCACCGCGGGCCAGCACGTAGCAGTTCGCCTGCAGCGGTCCTACCGGGAAGCCGAGGACAAGCACGTCAGAAGGGCCTTTCGTCGAGGATTGGCGACCCCAGGTTATCGTCCGCCGCCGATCGTCCTGCGCACACCGGCATGGGCTCTCAGGAAGCGGCTCCGGAGCACCTCATAAACTCCGCTGCACAACATCAGATCATGGAGTGCGGGGAGGGGAGCAAGTGCCCAGCAACGAGCAGCGTCGTCAGGCGGCCAAACGGAAGCTCGAACGCCAGATGCAGCGCCGTGAGGAGCAGGCCAAGCGACGCCGGGTGATCACCATCGGGGCGACGATCGTGGTGGTCATCGCGATCGTGGTTGGCGTCTTCTACTTCAGCCGCAGCGGCAGCGAGCCCGCGGCCGAGCAGCAGCAGCCGCCGCAGCCGCAGGTCAACATCCCGACCGAGCTGGCTCCGCCGCCGGCCCGTCCGACCCCGCTGGCCGACCCGGTCTCGTGCGCTTACCGCCCGGACGGCCAGGCGAGCAAGCCGGTGCAGCCGCCGGCCAACGGCGAGGTGTCCTCGAAGGGCACCGTGCAGGCCACCATCGAGACCAACCAGGGCACCATCCCGCTGACCCTGGACCGCTCGCTGGCCCCCTGCACCGTGAACAGCTTCATCAGCCTGGCCAAGCAGTCGTTCTACGAGGGCACCAACTGCCACCGGATCAGCACAGACGGCCTGCAGATGCTGCAGTGCGGTGACCCCACCGGGCAGGGCTCCGGCGGTCCCGGCTACGCCTTCGACGACGAGACGTTCCCGGAGCTGAAGTACGGCCGCGGCTACCTGGCGATGGCGAACTCGGGCCCGAACACCAACGGCAGCCAGTTCTTCATGGTCTTCGGCGACGCCCAGCTCTCGCCGGACTACACCGTCTTCGGCACGATCTCGCCGGAGGGCCTGAAGGTCATCGACGACGTCGCCCGCGCGGGTCACGACGGCGCCTTCGACTCCTCCGCAGGCGGTGGCCACCCCAAGAAGCAGGTCACCTTCAACAAGATCAACGTCCAGGCCTCCTGACCCAACCCGGCCAGGGGACACACGCGAGAAGGGGCACCGTTCCACCCGGAACGGTGCCCCTTCTCACTGCCGTGACCGGACAACTCCGGTAATCCGAACCCCGATTACGGCAGTAATCCGTCCCTCCCCCGATCCTCCAGTTCCGGAGACGGAATACGGCAGTAATCCGAACCCCGATTACGGGAGCAATCCGTCCCTCCCCCAGCCGCTCCCGATCCGGAGACGGAATACGGCAGTAACCGGGTCCCCGAAAACGGGAGTAATCCGGGTGGGACGGGACCGGGTACGGGAGGCAGGTGGACCAGGTCAGGTGGCTGAGGTGACTCGGTAGACGTCGTAGACGCCTTCGATGTTGCGGACCGCCTTGAGGACGTGGCCGAGGTGCTTGGGGTCGCCCATCTCGAAGGAGAAGCGGCTGACCGCCACGCGGTCCTTCGAGGTGGTGACCGAGGCCGAGAGGATGTTGACGCGCTCGTCGGCCAGCACCTTGGTGACGTCGGAGAGCAGGCGGTGCCGGTCAAGGGCCTCGACCTGGATGGCGACCAGGAACACCGAGGACGACGAGGGCGCCCAGTGCACCTCCACCAGGCGTTCCGGCGTCTTGCGCAGGTCGTCGGCGTTGGTGCAGTCGGTGCGGTGCACGCTGACCCAGCCGCCGCGGGTGACGAAGCCCAGGATCTCGTCGCCGGGAACCGGGGTGCAGCAGCGGGCGAGCTTCGCCCACACGTCACCGGCGTCCTTGACCACCACGCCGGAATCGCCGCTGCTGCGCCGCTTCCCACCACCTTCCAAGGTGGACGGCGTGGAGCGCTCGGCGATCTGGTCGGCGGCCTGCTCGGGTCCGCCGATGTGCTGCACCAGCTGCTGCACGAGGTGCTGCGCGGAGAGCTGCTTCTCCCCCACCGCCGCGTACAGGGCGGTGACGTCGACGTAGTGCAGCTCGCGGGCGACGGCGCCCAGCGCCTCGGCGGAGACCAGGCGCTGCACCGGGAGTCCGAGGCGCCGGATCTCCTTGGTGATCAGCTCCTTGCCGGACTCGATGGCCTCTTCGCGGCGCTCCTTGGCGAACCACTGCTTGATCTTGGCCTTCGCGCGCGGCGAGGCGACGAACGACAGCCAGTCGCGGCTCGGCCCGGACCCCTCCGCCTTGGAGGTGAAGATCTCGACGACCTCGCCGTTCTCCAGCTTGCGCTCCAGCGCCACCAGCCGGCCGTTGACCCGCGAGCCGATGCAGCGGTGCCCGACCTCGGTGTGCACGGCGTAGGCGAAGTCGACCGGTGTCGAGCCGGACGGCAGCGTGATCACGTCGCCCTTGGGCGTGAAGACGAAGATCTCCCGGGTGGCCAGGTCGTAGCGCAGCGACTCCAGGAACTCGCCCGGGTCGGCGGCCTCGCGCTGCCAGTCCAGCAGCTGGCGCATCCAGGCCATCTCGTCGACCTCGACGCCACCGCCGCTGTTGCGGCCCTTGGTCTCCTTGTAGCGCCAGTGCGCCGCGATGCCGTACTCGGCGGTCCGGTGCATCTCGCGAGTGCGGATCTGCACTTCGAGGGGCTTGCCCTCGGGACCGATGACCGTGGTGTGCAGCGACTGGTAGACGCCGAAGCGCGGCTGGGCGATGTAGTCCTTGAACCGGCCGGGCATGGGCTGCCACAGCGCGTGCACCACGCCCATCGCCGCGTAGCAGTCGCGGATCTCGTCGACCAGGATCCGCACGCCCACCAGGTCGTGGATGTCGTCGAAGTCGCGACCGCGGACGATCATCTTCTGGTGGATCGAGTAGTAGTGCTTGGGCCTGCCCTCGACCTTGGCGGCCAGCCGGGCGGCGTCGAGCTGCGTGGACAGCTCGTCGATCACGGTGCGCAGGTAGGTGTCGCGCGAGGGGGCGCGGTTGGCGACCAGGCGCACGATCTCGTCGTACTTCTTGGGCTGCAGGATGGCGAAGGCCAGGTCCTCCAGCTCCCACTTGATCGTGGCCATCCCGAGCCGGTGCGCCAGCGGCGCGAGCACTTCGAGGGTCTCGCGGGCCTTGCGGGCCTGCTTCTCCGGCGGCAGGAAGCGCATGGTGCGCATGTTGTGCAGCCGGTCCGACAGCTTGATCACCAGCACCCGCGGGTCCCGGGCCATCGCGATGATCATCTTGCGGATGGTCTCGGCCTCGGCCGCCGCGCCCAGCTTGACCTTGTCGAGCTTGGTGACGCCGTCGACCAGGTGGGCGACCTCGTCGCCGAAGTCGGACCCGAGCCGCTCCAGCGAGTAGTCGGTGTCCTCGACGGTGTCGTGCAGCAGCCCCGCGACCAGCGTGGTGGTGTCCATGCCCAGCTCGGCCAGGATCGTGGCCACCGCCAGCGGGTGGGTGATGTAGGGGTCACCCGACTTGCGCTTCTGGCTGCGGTGCTTCTCCTCGGCGACGTCGTAGGCGCGTTGCAGCAGCGTCAGATCGGCCTGCGGGTGCAGTTCGCGGTGGACTACCGCCAGCGGTTCCAGGACCTGCTTGACCTGGGCGGCGCGCTGAGCGGTGATCCTCCTCGCCAGTCTGGCGCGGACTCGGCGCGTGGCCGAGGTCGCACGCGGCTCGGCAACCGGATCGGTTGCCGAGGCAGGAGAATCAACGTGGTGGCTCACCGCACGCTCCCGGGCTCAGGCGTTGCTTAGTCCCAGGTCCGGGGGACCCGGACACTGAGAATAACGCCGACGGGTCAACGACCCATCCCTGGTGTGGTGGTCGATACGCCCAACGGTCACCTTCTGCAGTCGAGATGACCTTGGAAGTTCGGTTTAACCGATCACCGATCGTTGGAACGCTGCTGGTGGGCAGCGTCGTCGATCAAGATCGCAGCAGGGCTCGGACGTGCTCGTCGACGATCTTGTCCCGGCCTTCCAGGGCTGTCAGCTCCATCACGACCGTGGCCGCCGTGACCTCCGCACCCGCCTGGCGGATCAGCCGGCACGCGGCACCCAAGGTTCCGCCGGTGGCCAGCACGTCGTCCACGACCAGGACCCGCTGCCCGACACGCAGGGTGTCGGCGGGCAGTTCCAGCGTCGCGTGGCCGTACTCCAGCTCGTAGGAGATGCGGTCGGCGACCTCCGGCAGCTTGCCGGGCTTGCGCAGGCCGATCACACCGGTGCCGAACGCCTGGGCGACGGCGGCGCCGAGCAGGAAGCCGCGGGCCTCCACGCCGGCGACGACGTCGAACTCCAGGCCCCGGCCCAGCGCGTCGGTGATCGCCCGCAGCGCCGCCGGATCGGCGAGCATCGGGCTGATGTCGCGGAAGAGCACGCCCGGCTCCGGGAAGTCGGGGACCTCCCGGATCAGCCGGACCGCGCTCTTGAGGGCGACGTCGTCGCCGTCCACCACTTCGACGCCGGCGGTGACTTCGTCCGGCATCAACGACGTCGCTTTCCGCTGGGCCGCGCGGCCTTGCCCGCCGGGCGCGCCGCGGGCTGCTGCCGCGTAGTCGCACCGGCCGTGACCGGGCGCTTGGGCTCCTCCGGGACTTCCTCGCCCGCCTCGCGGGCGGCGGACTTGGCCCGGCGCTGCTCGACCTTCTTGGCGTGCGAGCGGTACTTCGACTCGCGCATCTTCAGGTCCACCAGCAACGGCGTCGCGAGGTAGATCGAGGAGATGACACCGGCGATCATGCCGACCATCTGCACCAGCGCCAGGTCGCGCAGCACGCCGACGCCGAGCAGTCCAGCACCGACCACGAGCAGGCCGAGCACCGGCAGCAACGCGATGACCGAGGTGTTGATCGAGCGCATCAGCGTCTGGTTGACCGCCAGGTTCGCCGCCTCCGGGTAGGTGCGGCGAGTCATGCTCAGCAGGCCCCGGGTGTTCTCCTTGACCTTGTCGAAGACCACCACGGTGTCGTAGAGCGAGAACCCGAGGATCGTCAGCAGACCGATCACGGTGCTCGGCGTGACCTCGAAGCCCACCAGCGAGTAGATGCCAGCGGTGACCACGACGTCGTGCAGCAGCGCGACGAGCGCCGCGACCGCCATCCACCTCTCGAAGTAGAACGCCAGGAAGATCGTCACCAGCACCAGGAACACGCCGAGCGCGAGCAGCGCCTGGCTGGTGATCTCCCCGCCCCAGGTGCCGGAGACCGCGCTGTCGCTGATCACCTGCTGGCTGGGCTTGCCCGTCCCGTCCAGCGGCTGGGTCTGGTTGAAGATCTCCTGCTTGGCCTTGAGGACCTGGTCCACCGTCAGCGACGAGGACCGGATCTGGATGCTCTGGTTCGCACCGGCACCGACGACCTGGACCGTCTCGGCCGGGTGCCCGATCGCGTCGCTGAACGCGGACTGCACCGCGTCGGTCTCGATCGGGCCCTGGGCGCTGACCGCGGGCATGGAGATCTTGGTGCCGCCCTCGAAGTCGATGCCGAGGTTGAAGCCCTTGAACCCGATCGCGCCGAGGCACACCAGCACCAGCAGACCGAGCGCGATGTACCACCGCGAACGCTTGCCGATGATGTCGAAGGCACCGGTACCGGTGTAGAGCCGGTGGAAGACGCTCTCGCGCTTCTGGGCCCCTTCGGTGTCAGGAGTCGTCACCTTCACGCCTCCTTGGAGGTGGTCGCGGCGGCCTTGCGCGCGGCGCGGTTCCGGTTGCCGATGCGCTGCACGGCGCCCAGCCCGGAGACCGACGGCTTGGCCAGGAACTTGTTCTTCGAGGCGAGCGCCACCAGCGGGTGCGTGACCAGGAAGACCACCACGAGGTCGAGCACCGTGGACATGCCCAGGGTGAACGCGAAGCCCTTCACCTGGCCGACGGCCAGCACGTAGAGCACCGCGGCGGCGAGGAAGCTGACCGCGTCGGCGGACAGGATCGTGCGCCGCGCCCGGACCCACGCCCGGGGCACCGAGGAGCGGAAGGTGCGACCCTCGCGGATCTCGTCCTTGAGCCTCTCGAAGAACACGATGAACGAGTCAGCGGTGATGCCGATGGCCACGATGAACCCGGCGACACCGGCCAGGTCCAGGGTGAACCCGATCCACCTCCCGAGCAGCACCAGCACCCCGTAGACCACGCCGCCGGACAGCACCAGCGACAGCACGGTCAGGATGCCCAGCAGCCGGTAGTAGGCCAGGCAGTACACGGCCACCAGCAGCAGGCCGATCCCACCGGCGATCAGGCCCGCTTCCAGCGAGGCGATGCCCAGCGTCGCCGAGACCGTCTCGGCCTCGGACTGGTCGAAGGCCAGCGGCAGCGAGCCGTACTTGAGGATGTTGGCCAGGTCCGTGGCGGACTGCTGGTTGAACTGGCCGCTGATGCTGGCGTTGCCGCCCAGCAGCGGCTCGTTGATCGACGGCGCGGAGACGACCTCGCCGTCCAGCACGAACGCGGCCTGCTGACCGACGTTGGCCGAGGTGAAGTCGGCCCAGGTCTTGGCACCACCCGACTTGAAGTTCAGGCTGACCGTCCAACCCGGCTGACCGCCCTGCGGGTTCGGCGGCTGGGCCATCGAGTCGGCGATCTCCTTGCCCTCCAGGAACACCGGCTCGAGGACGTACTTGGCCGTGCCCTCCCGGTCGCAGGCGACCAGTGGGAGCTTCGGGTCGTCGTTGCCGCGCAGCGGGTCCTCGGCCTTGCAGTCCAGCGCTTGCGCGGCCTGCATCAGCGCGTTCGGATCGGTGCTCTGCCGGGTCGCCTTCGCGGCTTCGATCGCCTGGGGCGGATCGGCCGGCGGCTGCGCCTGCTGCGGTGTCGTCGGAGCCGGGGGCTGGGTGGCGGGAAGCTGCTGGGTGACCTTGCGGAAGTTCAGCTCCGCGGTCTGCCCGAGCTGCTTGGCCTCTTCACCGCCCTCACCGGGCACGGTGATGATCAGGTTCGACCCGTCGAGGGCGACCTCGGAGCCGCCGATGCCCATGCCGTTGACGCGGGTCTCGATGATCTGGCGCGCCTGGTTCAGCGATTCCTTGCTGGGAGGCTGCCCGTCGGGGGTGCGCGCGGTGAGCGTGACCCGCGTTCCTCCCTGCAGGTCGATGCCCAGTTTCGGATTGGGCTTGCCATCACCGGTGAAGAACACCAGTGCGTACAGCGCCATCACGATCAGCGCGAAGATCGCGAGATAACGCCCTGGGCGCAGCTGCCCGGCCGGAGGTGCCACGGTGCGTCGGTCTCCTGTTCAGGGTCAGTTCGGATGCGCGACCCGGCCGGGGCCGAGAGCGCGAGCGGCGAGCGGTTTCGCCCTCGACAACGTACCGCCGGTTGTACCGGGTTCCGCCGTTCGACGCGATCTTGTGGCGGTCTTCGCCACCACCGACCGCCACGTACCGTCATCCAGTCTCGCAGGCCCGGAACGGGCCGCGACTACATGGGGTGGCCGAACGGCAGCGACGCGGGCCCGGAGTGGTTCGGCTCCAGTGCCCGCGTCGCGATGACGGCATGCTGTCCCCAGGCGGGCGCCCGGCGTGCGGCACCCGTCACCGGGGTCGACCAGGCGCGTCAGCTGGTCTTCTGCTTCTCCGCCGACTCGGCGACCTCGGTCTCGGCCTTGTCCTCGACCTTGGTCTCCTCGGTCGCGGACTCCTCGGCGGGAGCCTCGACGGCCGGGGCCTCGGCGGCCTCGGTCTCGACCTTCTCGCGGACGGCCTGACGCACCCAGGTGGTGGTCATGCCCGGAGCGATCTCGATGTCGATGGTGTCATCGCTGGTCGACACGACGGTGCCGAAGACGCCGGAGGTCGTCATCACCCGGTCGCCCGCGGTGATCGAGTTCTGCAGCTTCTGCTGCTCGGCCATCGCGCGCTTCTGCTTGCGGGCCTGCAGGAACAGCGGCACCGCCAGCAGGACGATCAACAGCGGCAGGATCAGGGATTGGAGTTGCATCATGCTCCGTTCAGCGGGCGCACGACAGGACCAACCACGCAGTCCGCGCCCGGTTTGTTCGGATGTTCTCGCCCCAGTCTGCCAGGTCAACGAAAGTGCCAGGTTGACGCGTGGCAATCGGCTGGTCCGTCGCCACCGTAACGGCGGATTGTCACCATTGGGTCACTCCGCGAAGAGGGAGGGCGGACCTTCTCCGGGAGCGTTCGCCGGAGGCGTCATGCCCAGGTGGAACCAGGCGGCTGCGGTGGCCACCCGGCCTCGCGGCGTGCGGGCCAGCATCCCGGCCCTGACCAGGTACGGCTCGCACACCTCCTCCACCGTGGTGGGTTCCTCACCGACCGCGACCGCGAGCGTGGAGATGCCCACCGGTCCGCCGTGGAACGACTTGATCAGCGCCCGCAGCACCGCCCGGTCCAGGCGGTCCAGACCCATCTCGTCGACGTCGTAGACCTCCAGCGCGGCGCGCGCGACCTCGCGGGTCACGGCACCGTCGGCGCGGACCTCGGCGTAGTCGCGGACCCGGCGCAGCAGCCGGTTGGCGATGCGCGGCGTGCCCCGGGAGCGGCCGGCGATCTCCGCGGCGCCGTCGTCGCGCAGGTCCACCCCGAGGATCCCCGCGGAGCGGCGAACCACCTGATCGAGTTCATCGGAGGTGTAGAACTCCATGTGCGCGGTGAAGCCGAACCGGTCCCGCAGCGGACCGGTCAGCGCTCCCGAGCGGGTGGTGGCCCCGACCAGCGTGAACGGCGCGAGTTCGAGCGGGATGCTCGTCGCGCCCGGCCCCTTGCCGACGACGATGTCGACGCGGAAGTCCTCCATCGCCAGGTAGAGCATCTCCTCGGCGGGGCGGGCGATCCGGTGGATCTCGTCGATGAACAGCACGTCGCCCTCGGAGAGGTTGGACAGCATCGCCGCGAGATCACCGGGCTTCTCCAGGGCGGGCCCGGAGGTGACGCGGATGGCCGAGCCCAGCTCCGCGGCGATGATCATCGACAGGCTCGTCTTGCCCAGGCCGGGCGGGCCGGAGAACAGCACGTGGTCGGGCTGGTCGCCGCGCCGCAGGGCGCCGTGCAGGACCAGTTCGAGCTGTTCGCGCACGCGCGCCTGACCGACGAACTCGCTGAGCTTGCGCGGGCGCAGCGTCATCTCGACGTCGCCCTCGCCGTCGTCCTCGTGCGGGGCGAGCGAGACCGCGTCCGCGGGTGCCGACCAGTCCTCTTCCTCGTACATCGGCTACCTCACTTGGGCCCGAGGGTGGCCAGCGCCTTGCGCAGCACCGCCGAGGTGTCCAGGTCTCCGCCGCCGTTGGACAGCACGGCTTCCACGGTCTGGTCGGCCTGCTTGGCGGAGAAGCCCAGCCCCACCAGCGCCTCGGAGACCTCGCTGCGAATCCGGCCGCGGTCGACGGTGGCCGTCGGTTCGACCGCGGTGCTGGCGACGACGCCGACCTTGTCGCGCAGTTCGAGGATCAGCCGCTCGGCGCTCTTCTTGCCGATGCCCGGGACCTGGGTGAGCACGGTGAGGTTGCCGTCGGCCAGAGCCGTGCACAGCTGCTCCGGCGAGAGCACCGCGAGGGTCGCCAGGGCCAGCCGGGGACCGACGCCGGAGGCCGTCTGCAGCAGCCCGAACAGGTCGCGGGCCTCGGCGTCGGCGAAGCCGTAGAGGGTCAGCGAGTCCTCGCGCACGATCAGCGCGGTCCACAACCGGGTCTCCTCGCCGCGCCGCAGGCCGGCGAGGGTGGACGGGGTGGCGTGCACCGCCATGCCGACGCCACCGACCTCGACCACGGCGTGGTCGAGGCCGATCGACAGCACCGGTCCGCGCACCGTGGAGATCATCGGGTCTTGCCTCCTGTGTTGGGAGCGGCCTGCTTCTGCTGGCCCGCTCGCTTCTCCTGCGCCGCTTTGAGCTTCGCGCGGTGGTTGCGCGCCATCTCGGCAGCTCGCGCCTCCGCCTGCGCCAGCCGGTCCATCATCGGCGCCCGCCAGAGGTGGCAGACGGCCAGGGCCAGCGCGTCGGCGGCGTCGGCCGGTTTCGGCGCCTCTGTCAGCCCGAGGATCTTGGTGATCATCGTGGTGACCTGCTTCTTGTCGGCCCGGCCCGAACCGCTGATCGCGGCTTTGACCTCGCTCGGCGTGTGGAAGGCGACCGGCAGCCCGCGGCGCGCGGCGGCCAGCGCCACCACCCCGGAGACCTGCGCGGTGCCCATCACGGTGCGCACGTTGTGCTGGCTGAACACCCGCTCGATGGCCACGACCTGCGGTTCGTGGAGGTCCATCCACCGCTCGACCTCGGTGGCGACGGTCAACAGCCGCGCGGCGAGCTCGTCCTCCTGCGGACTGCGCGCCACGCCGACGGCCACGCACGCGACCGAGCGCCCCTTGCCGCCGTCGACCACGCCGAGCCCGCAACGGGTCAACCCCGGGTCGACTCCCAACACGCGCACGACGCCACCCACCAAGCCGGAAAGAACACTCGTTCGAACCCTAACCAACCCGGGCTCACGCACCACACCCGACACGCCCTCCCCATCACCCGGGAGGGTGGGTATTCGAATTTCGCGCGAAATTCGAGTCCAGAACTTCGGGGTCGAATTTCGCGCGAAATTCGAGTCTCGCCGCGTGCCCAGGCCTGGGAGGCGAGGCGGAATCCCAGGTCAGGGGCCGTCGACGCCTGGGGTCCAGGATTCGGGGAGGCCGGAGTCCGTCAGGATCGGCTGGTACTCGCGGAAGCCGCCGGGGGCGTCGGGTTGCCAGGGGAACTTGGCGTCCTCCGGGCTGGACGCGATGAGCTGCACCGCCGGGAAGTCCGGTCCGTTGTAGACCAGGAACGCCGAGCCGAGGTACTCCGGGTAGTGCTGGAGCGCGATCTTCTCGAAGGTCACCGGGCAGCCCTGCAGGAAGCCCTCGTAGAGCTGACCGGGCTGGAAGCGCTCGCCCTGACCCGCCCGCTGCACGTAGGTGTTGACCACCGAGTGCGCGACTTCCTGCGGAAGCCCGATCACCACGACCTCGGGCTTGCCGAACCGGCGCCACGCGCCGACGGAGAAGGCGTAGGCCGGGCCGCTGTCGTCCCCGGCGACGTGCATGACCGCGGCGCCGTGCTGCTCCGCGGTGTTGACCATCCACTTGCGCAGTGATTCATCGGTGTCGACCACGGCGCCATTCTGCACGTCAACGCAAGAACCGCTCCCACCCACGCCCGATTCCACAGACGCCGAGGGAGCGGTTCGGCCGGTCATGCACAACGGTCCGCGTGCAAGCGGCGCAGCCGCGAGGCGTGTGAGACCACCCTCGCAACCGGCACCGCCGCGGGTTCTGACACGTCTTCTGGCGAGTACGCCGCGACGCCGTGTATTGGCATACATCAGGAGTGGCGCACGGAGTCCAGAAGGCGTGTCAGGTTCCGCCACCCGCACCGCTGAGCAGGATGACCACGGACATCGCGATCAGGCGTTGACCTCTGCCATTACTGAGTCGCTGACGTCGAAGGCGGCGTAGACGTTCTGGACGTCGTCGCAGTCCTCGAGGGCGTCGATCAGCTTGAAGATCTTGCGCGCGCCTTCGGCGTCGAGCTCGACGTTGACCGAGGCCAGGAAGTTGGTCTCCGCCGAGTCGTACTCGATGCCTTCGGCCTGCAGCGCCTTGCGGACGTCGACGACGTCCGAGGCGTCGGACAGGATCTCGTAGCTCTCGCCGAGGTCGTTGATCTCCTCGGCGCCCGCCTCCAGGACGGCCGCGAGCACGTCGTCCTCGCTGAGGCCGTTCTTCGGCAGCAGCACCACGCCACGACGGGTGAACAGGTACGAGACCGAACCTGCGTCGGCCATCGAACCGCCGTTGCGGGTCATGGCCGTGCGGACCTCGCCGGCGGCGCGGTTGCGGTTGTCGGTCAGGCACTCCACCAGCACGGCCACGCCGTTCGGGCCGTAGCCCTCGTACATGATCGTCTGCCAGTCGGCGCCGCCCGCCTCCTCGCCGGCACCGCGCTTGCGCGCGCGCTCGACGTTGTCGTTCGGGACCGAGTTCTTGCGGGCCTTCTGGATGGCGTCGTAGAGGGTCGGATTGCCCTCGGGATCACCGCCGCCGGTGCGGGCTGCGACCTCGATGTTCTTGATCAGCTTCGCGAAGAGCTTGCCGCGCTTGGCATCGACGGCGGCCTTCTTGTGCTTGGTGGTGGCCCACTTGGAGTGGCCGCTCATCTCTCCTCCGTCTTTCCACGCCCGTGGCGGGATGTCACCGCCCGCGGACGATCCGTACGAAATAGCGGTGCACCCGCTCGTCCCCCTCGACCAGTTCCGGGTGGAAGGCCGTGGCGAGCACCGCTCCCTGCTGAACCGCGACGATCCTACCGGCGAGGCCTTCGCGCTCGGTGGCGTCGGGGGTGGTGGCGTCGTCGAGCGCCTCGGGCACCGTGGCCAGGACCGACACGCCGGCGCCGATTTTCTCGACCCACGGCGCGCGGATGAACACCGCGCGGACCGGGTCGGAGATCCCCTGGAAGTCGAGGTCGGTCTCGAAGGAGTCGACCTGCCTGCCGAAGGCGTTCCGGCGCACGACGACGTCCAGCGCGCCCAGCGGGCGGACCGCTGCGGTCCTGTCGTCGTCAACGCTGGTGGCCAGCATGATCATTCCCGCGCAGGAGCCGTAGGCCGGCAGGCCGTCGGCCAGCCGCGCGCGCAGCGGTTCGTAGAGATCGAAGGTGTCCAGCAGCCGGGTCATGGTGGTCGACTCCCCGCCGGGCAGCACGATGCCGTCGACGGCGTCGAGCTCCTCGACCCGCCGGACCGGGATCGCCCGCGCGCCGCAGCGCTCCAGCGCGGCCAGGTGCTCGGCCACTCCCCCTTGCAACGCCAGCACACCGATGACGGGCTGGTCCATCGTTTCCCCTCCTACCCACGAGAGTGCGGGCTCGTGCCCGAACCAGGTGCAAGCGGCGCAGCCGCGAGGTGAGAACCACTCTCGCGAGCTGCACCGCCAAGCGAAGGACCGCAGTTCTCGCTCGTCACCAGCCGCGGCCGGCGAGGCGGTCCTTGTCGGAGAGGTCGTCGATGTTGATGCCGACCATGGCTTCGCCGAGACCGCGCGAGACCTTCGCGAGGACGTCCGGGTCGTCGTAGAAGGTGGTGGCCTTGACGATGGCCTCGGCGCGCTTGGCCGGGTCGCCGGACTTGAAGATGCCGGAGCCGACGAACACGCCCTCGGCGCCGAGCTGGCGCATCATCGCGGCGTCGGCGGGGGTGGCGATGCCGCCCGCGGTGAACAGCACGACCGGCAGCTCACCGGTGCGCGCGACCTCGCGGACCAGCTCGACGGGTGCGCGCAGCTCCTTGGCGGCGACGTAGAGCTCGTCGGTCTCCAGCGTGGACAACCGGCGCATGTCGGCGCGGATCTGGCGCATGTGCCGGGTGGCCTCGACGACGTTGCCGGTGCCGGCTTCGCCCTTGGAGCGGATCATCGACGCGCCTTCGGCGATCCGGCGCAGCGCCTCGCCGAGGTTGGTCGCACCGCAGACGAACGGCACCGTGAAGGCCCACTTGTTGATGTGGTTGATCTCGTCGGCGGGGGTGAGCACCTCGGACTCGTCGATGTAGTCGACGCCGAGCGACTGCAGCACCTGGGCCTCGACGAAGTGGCCGATGCGGGCCTTGGCCATCACCGGGATGGACACCGAGTTGACGATGCCCTCGATCATGTCCGGATCGGACATCCGGGCCACGCCGCCCTGCACGCGGATGTCGGCGGGCACGCGTTCGAGCGCCATGACCGCGACCGCTCCGGCCTGCTCGGCGATCTTGGCCTGCTCGGGGGTGACCACGTCCATGATCACGCCGCCCTTGAGCATCTCGGCCATGCCCCGCTTCACGCCGTCCGTGCCGGTGGGAGCGGTGTCCGCTGCGCTAGTCAACTTTGATCTTCCTTCACATTCCGGAGATGTTCCCGTCACCAACCTAGACACGAACTGGACCACCGCAACGGTCCACTCAGTCCCGATTTCAGTAGGCCACTTCACGCCCAGGTCCCCCAGGCGCGGCCTTGCACGAGCACACCACCGGGTGTGTGATCGGAGACACATCTCTGGCCGTCCGGGTAGCGCAGGAGCTCGCCATGGGAAGCAAACAAGCCGGCACAGTGGCTGGGCCGGGTGCACCGGCCCCTTCAGATCCCGCTCAGATCCGCAACGTCGTCCTGGTCGGCCCTTCCGCGGCCGGCAAGACCACGCTCGTCGAGGCCCTGCTGGAGGCGACCTCCGCCATCCCGCGCTCCGGCGCGGTCACCGAGGGCACCACCGTGTGCGACCACGAACCGGCCTCGATCGACCAGCAGCGCTCCATCGCGCTGTCCGTCGCCCCGGTCCAGCACGGGGAGACCAAGATCAACCTGATCGACACCCCCGGCTACGCCGACTTCGTCGGTGAGCTGCGCGCGGGCCTGCGCGCGGCCGACGCGGCGCTGTTCGTGGTGGCCGCGACCGAGGGCGTCGACGCGGCGACCCGCGCCATCTGGCACGAGTGCGCGGCGGTGGGGATGCCGCGAGCGGTGGTCATCTCGCGGCTCGACCAGCCGCGTGCCGACTTCGACACCGCACTGCTGACCTGCCAGGACGCCTTCGGAGGAGGCGTCCTTCCGCTGTACCTGCCGCACGTGGAAGGCGGCGAGCCGACCGGGCTGCTCGGGCTGGTCACCGAGAGCATCTACGAGAACGGTCAGGTCCGGCCCGCCGACGAGGCCCTGCGCGCCGAGGTGGAGCAGCCGCGCGGCGAGCTGATCGAGGCGATCATCGCCGAGAGCGAGGACGAGTCCCTGATGGACCGCTACCTCGCGGGCGAGCAGATCGACGAGGACACGCTGATCGGCGACCTGGAGACGGCGGTGGCGCGCGGCGGACTGCACCCCGTGCTGCCGGTGTCGGCGCTGACCGGCCTGGGCATCCCCGAGGTCCTCGACGGCATCCGGCGCGGCTTCCCCTCGCCGCTGGAGCACCAGCTGCCCGAGTTCACCGACCCGCAGGGCGGCAACCCGCGCCTGCTCACGCCCGATCCGGACGGACCGCTGGCAGCCGAGGTCGTGCACACCTCCGTCGACTCCTACGTCGGTCGCGTCTCGCTGGCCAGGGTCTTCTCCGGCACGATGCGCCCCGAGCGACCGGTGCACGTCTCCGGGCACGGCATGGCCGAGCGCGGCCACCCCGACCACGACGAGGACGAGCGCGTCGCCCACCTGTACTCACCGCTGGGAGCGACCCTGCGGGAAGTGCCGCAGTGCGTGGCGGGCGACCTGTGCGCGCTGACCAAGATCGGCTCGGCGGAGACCGGCGACACTCTCTCCGACCCGTCCGACCCGATGCTGCTCACCCCGTGGCCGATGCCCGAACCGCTGCTGCCGATCGCGGTCACCGCCCACAACCGCAGCGACGAGGACGCCCTGGCCCGCAACCTCAACCGGCTCATCGCCGCCGACCCGAGCCTGCGCCTGGAACGCGACAGCGAGACCCACCAGCTGGTCCTGTGGTGCATGGGCGAGGCGCACGCTGACGTCGTCCTGCAGCGGCTGCGCGAGGGCGGCGCGGAGGTGGACACGGTTCCGGTGCGGGTCGCGCTGCGGCAGACCTTCACCAAACCGGCCAAGGGGCACGGGCGGCACGTCAAGCAGTCCGGCGGGCACGGCCAGTACGCGGTGTGCGACCTGGAGGTCGAACCGCTGCCCGCGGGGTCCGGCGTGGAATTCGCCGAGAAGGTCGTGGGCGGTGCGGTGCCGCGCCAGTTCATCCCCAGCGTCGAGAAGGGGGTGCGCGCTCAGCTGGAGAAGGGCATCACCGAGGGCTGCCCGATCGTCGACGTCCGGGTCACGCTGGTGGACGGCAAGGCGCACAGCGTCGACTCCTCCGACGCGGCGTTCCAGGCCGCCGGTGCGCTGGGGGTGAAGGCAGCGGCCGAGCAGGCGGGCCTGACCACGCTCGAACCCGTCGACGAGGTCGCCGTGCACATCCCCGACGAGCACCTGGGCGCGATCCTCGGGGACCTGTCGAGCCGCCGGGGCAAGGTCGTGGGCACCGAGCCCGAGGACGGCGGGTGGACGGTCGTGCGGGCTCACGTCCCGGCGAGCGAGCTGATCCGCTACTCGGTCAACGTCCGGTCCCTGACCTCGGGCAGCGCGACCTTCACGAGGCACTTCGAGAGCTACGAGCCGGTGCCGAACGGCCTCGTGCCCAAGTGAGGACGACTCCGGTCCGAATCGAAGCGGACGCCCCGGTCACGCCTTGGAGGAGACGTGGACCGCGTGGAGGCGCTGGGCGATGGTGATCAGGGTCAGCGCCGCGAGGAGCCAGATGGCGACGTCCAGGACGTGGGGGACGCCGAGGCCGTGCAGGCCCGCGCCGGTGAGGATGATCAGGAACCGCTCGGCCCGCTCGGCGAGGCCGCCGTCGGCGTGGAGGCCGTTGGCCTCCGCCCGGGCCTTGATGTAGGAGATCACCTGGGCACCTGCCAGGCAGATCAGCAGGCCCAGGCCTCGATCCCGATCGCCGTCGACGACCAGCGCCCACCAGACCAGTGATCCGAACAGGACGCCGTCGACGATGCGGTCGCAACTGGCGTCGAGGACTCCCCCGAAGCGGGTGACGCGTCCACCGACCCGGGCCATCGCGCCGTCGAGGATGTCGAAGAGCAGGAAGATCGCGGTCACCACCGTGCCGACGAACAGCTCACCGCGCGGGAAGAACCACAGCGCCGACACGACCGAGGCGACGGTGCCGACGACCGTCACCGCGTTCGGCGTCAGGCCGATGCGGACCAGGCCCAGCCCGATCGGATTGGTCAGCCGGGACAGGGACGCCCGCGCGAAGATGTTGAGCATGTGCCTTCAGGTGCCAGCGGTGGTGTGCAGTGACGTCCGCGCACGAGGCGCGTCGTTGCAGATTATCCGGATCAGGCTCGGCTCCGGCCGCTGGTGTGTCGATCTCCGAACCCGAGAAGTGATCCCCGCCACAGCCGGGAATGGTTGAAGCTTCAACCTAGTTGGGCCAAGGTGAGAGCACCACCCGACACCAACACTCTTGGAGGCACGCGACCATGACGGCCACCGCGCAGATCCCCGGCTACACCACCGGCACCTGGGACATCGACCCGGTGCACTCGGACATCCTGTTCTCGGTGCGCCACATGGGCGTCGGCAAGTCCCGGGGTCGTTTCGGCGCCTTCTCCGCCGAGATCGTCACCGCCGAGGACCCGCTGCAGTCGTCGGTGAAGGCGACCATCGACGTCTCGTCGATCGACACCCGCAACGCAGACCGCGACGCCCACGTGCGCAGCGCCGACTTCTTCGACGCCGAGCAGCACCCCACCGCGACCTTCCGCTCCACCGGCATCCGCCAGGACGGCGAGGACTACCTGATCGACGGTGAGTTCACGCTCAAGGGCGTCACCAAGCCGGTCACCCTGACCGCCGAGCTCAACGGCTTCTCCGAGAACCTGCTGGGCATCTCGGCCACCACCACCATCAACCGCACCGACTTCGGTGTCGGCCAGCCCGGTGGCGCCGTCGTCGGCGAGAAGATCACCATCACGCTGGACATCGAAGCCCAGCTCCGCGCCTGATCCCCCTCAGGAAGAAGAGCAGGACCGGCACCAGCCGGTCCTGCTCTTCTTCGCCCTGCCAAGCGACGAAGTCGCTTCCTCCTTCACCACCTGAGCAACCGGCACCGCCGCGGGTTCTGACACGTCTTCTGGTGAGGACAGCCGCAGCGCCGCGTGTTCGACATGCTCAAGTCGCGGATCCCGGAACCAGAAGGCGTGTCAGGTTCCGCCACCCGCACCGCTACGCCCGACCTAGCTCCAGGCGTCGGCCAGGAGTTTCCAGGTGTCTCCGAGCAGCTGCGGGAGCACCTTGGTGTGGCCGATGACCGGCATGAAGTTGGAGTCGCCGCCCCAGCGCGGCACCACGTGCTGGTGCAGGTGCGCGGCGATGCCGGCACCCGCCACGGGTCCCTGGTTGAGGCCGATGTTGAAGCCGTGCGGCGCGGAGATCTTGCGGATCACCCGCATCGCGCGCTTCGTGTACTCGGCGACCGCGACCGTCTCCTCGTCGGTGAGCTCGGTGTAGTCCGCGACGTGCCGGTACGGCAGCACCATCAGGTGGCCCGGGTTGTACGGGTACAGGTTGAGGATCGCGAACACCAGCTCGCCGCGGGCGACGATCAGCGAATCCGAGTCGGGCTGACCGGATTCGAGCAGGCGGCAGAACGGGCAGCCGTCGCTGTCATCGCCGTCCGGCTTGTTCTCGCCCTGGATGTAGGCCATCCGGTGCGGGGTCCACAGACGCTGCAGCGCGTCGTCGACCCCCGCACCCTCCTGCTGCGTCAGCTCGACGCCCTCGGGACCGCTCACACCTGACCTGCCTGGAAGTTCTCCGCCGTCGGCGAGGCGTTCTCGCGCCGCTGGATCCAGTCGACCAGCGCGGTGACCGCGTCGTCGACCGGGACGCCGTTGATCTGCGAGCCGTCGCGGAACCGGAACGACACCGCGTCGGCCTCGACGTCCTTGCCACCGGCCAGCAGCAGGAACGGGACCTTCTGCGTGGTGTGGTTGCGGATCTTCTTCTGCATCCGGTCGTCGCTGGTGTCGATGTCCACCCGGATCCCCTTGGCGCGCAACGCCTTGCGCACCTTCTGCAGGTGCTCGACGTGCTCGTCGGCGATCGGGATGCCCACCACCTGCACCGGCGACAGCCACGCCGGGAACGCGCCCGCGTAGTGCTCGGTGAGCACGCCGAAGAACCGCTCGATGGAGCCGAACAACGCACGGTGGATCTTGATCGGCCGCTGCTTGCCGCCGTCCGGGCCGGTGTACTCCAGGTTGAACCGCTCGGGCAGGTGGTAGTCGACCTGGATGGTCGACATCTGCCAGCTGCGGCCCAGCGCGTCCTTGGCCTGCACGGAGATCTTCGGGCCGTAGAAGGCCGCACCGCCCGGGTCGGGGACGAGCTCCAGCCCGGAGGACTCGGCGGCCTCGCGCAGCGCCTCGGTGGCGACCTCCCAGCTCTCGTCGTCACCCACGTACTTGTCCTCGTTGCGGGTGGACAGCTCGAGGTAGAAGTCGTCGAGGCCGTAGTCGCGGAGCAGTTCGAGCACGAACCCCAGCAGCGACTTGAGCTCGTCCTGCAGCTGGTCGGGCATGCAGTAGATGTGCGCGTCGTCCTGGGTCATGCCGCGCACGCGGGTCAGGCCGTGCACCACACCGGACTTCTCGTACCGGTAGACCGAGCCGAACTCGAACAACCGCAGCGGCAACTCCCGGTAGGAGCGCCCGCGCGAGCGGAAGATCAGGTTGTGGAACGGGCAGTTCATCGGCTTGAGGTAGTAGTCCACCCCGGGCTTGCGCAGCTCACCGTTGGCGTCGCGCTCCTCGTCGAGGTGCATCGCCGGGAACATGCCGTCCTTGTACCAGTCGAGGTGACCGGAGGTCTGGAACAGCGTCTCCTTGGTGATGTGCGGGGTGTTGACGAACTCGTAGTCCGCTTCCTCGTGCCGCTTGCGGGAGTAGTCCTCCAGCTCGCGGCGGATGATGCCGCCCTTGGGGTGGAACACCGGCAGACCGGAGCCGATCTCGTCCGGGAAGGAGAACAGGTCCAGCTCGGCGCCGAGGCGGCGATGGTCGCGGCGCTCGGCCTCGGCGATCCACTCCAGGTGCTCGTCGAGCTTCTCCTTGGACTCCCACGCGGTGCCGTAGACGCGCTGGAGCTGCTGCTTGCTCTGGTCGCCGCGCCAGTAGGCGGCGGCCACCCGCATCAGCTTGAAGGCCGGGATGAAGCGGGTGTGCGGCACGTGCGGGCCGCGGCACAGGTCGCCCCAGACGCGCTCGCCGTGCCGGTCGATGTTGTCGTAGACCGTCAGCTCGCCGCCGCCGACCTCCATGATCTCGGAGGTGTCCACATCGGACTTGATGTCAACCAGTTCCAGCTTGTACGGCTCGCTCGCCAGCTCTTCTTTGGCGGCCTCGACGGAGTCCAGGCGGCGGCGGGAGAACTTCTGGCCGGACTTGAGGATCTGCTTCATGCGCTTCTCCAGCGCCTGCAGGTCCTCCGGGGTGAACGGCTTGTCGACGTCGAAGTCGTAGTAGAAGCCGTCCCGGACCGGCGGGCCGATGCCCAGCTTGGCGTCCGGGAACAGGTTCTGCACCGCCTGCGCGAGCACGTGCGCGGCGGAGTGGCGGATGACGCTGCGGCCGTCCTCGGTCTCAGCGGCGACCGCCTCGACCTCGACGTCGGACTCCGGCGCCCAGTCCAGGTCGCGCAGGTCGCCCTCGGCGTCGCGGACCACCACGATCGCGTCCGGGCCCTTCGACGGCAGCCCCGCCTCGGCGACGGCCGCACCCGCGGTAGTGCCCGCCGGAACCTTCACCCGGGGTGCTTGCTGGGCGTGGGAAGGCTGTACGGACACGATCACTCCTAGACTGGGCCGGTTCACCGGCGCGGACACGCTTCGCCACCCGATGCTATCGGTGGCCACCAACCCCTTAACGCCCAGCCCACGCCCGGCGGTCACGCCACGTGACCGCTCACTCCTGGTCGGCGATGAGCTCTTCGAGCTCCAGGGCGGACACGCGCTCACCTGCGAAGGCTCCGATCGCCGAGCAGACGCCCAGGGCGTGCAGCCGCTCGGCCTGGAGCTCGTCGTGGATGCCCCCGGCGACCACCGGCAGGTCCATCAGCTCGGCAGCTCCGGCCGCCGCGCCGAGCAGGTACTCGTCCAGCGGATCGGGTCCCTCGGGGTCGGCGAACCCGTTCAGGTGCGGGCCGTCGATGCGGACCGCGAACAGCGGCAGGCCGCGCAGCCGGGCGACGCGGGTGTAGTCATCCCCGAACTGGTAGACGACCAGCCGGATGCCCATTTCGGCGAAGATCTCCACGGTGTCCACCGGGTCGCCCTGGTGGTCGAACAGCGCCGACTCCGGCATGCCCAGCGCCAGCGACTGCGCGGGCAGGCCGGTCTCGCGCAGGATGCGCTGCACGTCGTTGACCAGCTCGGGGTCGCGGCAGTGCCGGTGGGAGAGGTTCATCGCCGCGACCGGGGCGCGCTCGCCGAAGCGCTCGGTCCAGCGCGCCGCGTGCCGGCACACCTCCCCCAGCGCCCAGCTGCCGAGCCGGGTGATCAGCCCGGTCTCCTCGGCCAGGTCGAGGAACGACTCCTGCCCGAGCTCGCCGAACTCGGGGTGGTCCCAGCGGATGTCCGCCGCCGCGGCGAACAGCGAGCGGTCGTGCAGCAGCCTCGCCGGCTCGTACTCGACGAACAGCTCCCCCTGCTCCAGGGCGGCGGGCAGGGCCGCGGAGAGCCTGAAGCGGTCGCGGGCCTCGGCGTTGAGCGCGGCGTCGAAGAGCACCCACTGGGCGCGGCCGTCCTGCTTGGCCCGGTAGAGGGTGATGTCGGCGTCGCGCAGCAGCGACTCGGCGTCGGTCCCGGCCACCGGGCGTTCGACGATGCCGACGCTGGCCGAGGCGGACAGCTCGTGCGCGCCGATGCGGACCGGCAGGGTGACCTCGGCGAGCATCTTCTCCACCTGCCCGACCAGTCCGGCGGCGCCGTCGGTGTCGGGCACCAGCACCACGAACTCGTCACCGCCCATCCGCGCGGCCAGCGCGCCGAACTCGGCGGTCAGGGCCTGCAGGCGCTGCGCGACCGCGCGCAGCAGCTGGTCGCCGACCGGGTGCCCGAGGCTGTCGTTGACGGCCTTGAAGCCGTCGAGGTCGAAGAAGCACAGCCCGACCCGGCGGCCCGGCGCGGACGGTTCCAGCGCGCGTTCCATGCTGGTCTGCAGCTGGGTGCGGTTGGGCAGCCCGGTCAGCGGGTCGTGCACGGCCTGGCGGCGGAACTGCTCCTGGAGCATGTGCCGGTCGGTGATGTCCTCGTAGAGCATCACCAGGTAGTCGGGCGCCCCGTGGGCGTCGCGCACCAGCGAGGCCGACAGCTGGGTCCAGATGTGCGAGCCGTGCTGCTCGGTGAAGCGGATCTCCAGCTGGTAGCGATCGACCTCGCCGCGGACCAGGTCGGCGTTGGCGGCCGTGAGCTCGCCGATCCACGTCGTGTCGGCCAGGTCGAAGATCGTCCGGCCCACCAGCGCCTCGCTGCCGAGCCGGAAGATCCGGGTCATGGAGGGGTTGATCTCGTCGATGACGCCGTCGAGGGTGACGATCGCGATCCCCAGGGCGGAGGAGAGGAACACCGCCCGCGACCGCGCCTCCGACGCCCGCAACGCCTCCTCGGCGGCGTCCCGGGCGTCGAGCACGGACTGCTTGATGATCTCCTGCTCGTCGAGGGTCTGCTCGCGCAGCGCCCCGGCGAAGCCCGATCCGACCGCGCCGAGCACGTCGACCAGCCTGGCCTGGTCCACCTCGCGGTGGGCCGGCAGCGCGGAGGCCAGGTGGTTGAGCGTCTTGTGCACGACGACGGGGTTGGTGAAGTGCACGCCGACGAGGCGCACACCGACCTGGCGCGCGGACTCCAGCGGTCCGTCGCAGGCGGCGAGCACGTCCTCGAAGCACTTCGCCAGGAAAGCCTCGATCTCGGGACGACCCATCGCCACGTAGCTGGTGTGGATGATCTCGCGCGTCCACTGCGCAACCACGTGGTGACGTTCGACCTCCGCGTCGGAGGCTCCCTCGGATTCAGGCATCGCTCACACCTTCTGCCCGGCGTCGCCGGTCGCATCGCACCCGCGTCCGGGTTCGGACGGGGTGAAGTCGGTGATCAGTTTGGCGATCCCGCCACGACCTCGCACGACGACGGGCTCTCAGACCTTGCGGCCCACCAGGCCGTAGACGATGGTCTCCTCCGGGTGGTCGCCGACGTCCTCGGGCGAGTCCGGGCGCCACTCGGAGACGTAGACGACGCCGGGATCGACGAGTTCGAAGTCGGAGACCAGCTCGGCGACCTCGGCGCGGGTGCGCAGGGTGACGGGGTTGGTGCTGTTCTCGTAGAGCTTGACCAGGCCCTGCACGCCTTCCGGGAACTCCTCCCCGGTGACGTGCGAGAAGCCCAGGTAGCTGCCGGGTGCGAGCTTGTCGTGGTAACGGCCGATGATCTCGCGCGGCTTGGCGCTCTCCGGCACGAAGTGCACCAGCGCCACCATCATCACCGCGACCGGCTGCGAGAAGTCCAGCAGCCGCTGGGTTTCCGGGGACTCCAGGACGGCCTCGACGTCGAGCAGGTCGGCCTGCACAATCGTGGCGTTGTCGTTGCCGTCCAGGATCGAGCGGCTGTGCGCGACGGCGACCGGCTCGTTGTCCACGTAGACCACGCGGGCCTGCGGGTCCACGGCGTGCACGATCTCGTGCACGTTGCCGGCGGTCGGGATTCCCGATCCGATGTCGAGGAACTGCCGGATGCCCTGGTCGAGGCAGTAGCGCACCGCGCGGCGCAGGAACGCGCGGTTGTTCAGCGCGACTTCCTTGACGTTGGGCACCACTTCCAGGACCTTGTTCCCGAGCTCGCGGTCCACGGCGAAGTTGTGCGCGCCGCCTAAGTAGAAGTCGTAGCAGCGGGCGGCGCTGGGCTTGTCCAGGTCGACGCCCTCGGCCAGCCAATCGGGTCGCTGCTCCATAGAATTCAGCCTCCTGCACTCGGTTTGGTCGTTCGGGCACCCGAAGCGGTGATCAAGAAGGCCATCGTAGGTGTCACGCCACGCGTTCGGCCATGCACCCGGAGTGGGGTCACCGGAACGCTCACGTGCTCGGCCCTTTCGAAGAATCCACCGGGAACTTCGGGTTTTTCGAGCCTCATCGGCTCATTGCGCGCCGCCCACGAGATCGACGACCTCCGTCGCCGAAACCCGATCGCTGACATGCGGCCCCTGGATCAGGGCGACACCGATCTCCCCCAACCGGTGCGCCTGCTCCGCACTCGTCACACCGGTGGCCAGCACCGGCAGGTCCATCAACCGCGCCGCGCCGACCGCGCTGCGCACCAGGTACTCGCTGAGCGGCTCCGGCCCGTCGGGATCGGCCAGTCCCTGGATGTGCGGCCCGTCGATGAGCACCCCGGCCAGCGGCAGGTCCTTGAGCCGGTCCACCCGGGTGTAGTCCGAGCCGAACTCGTGCACGAACAGCCGGATCCCCATCTCCGCGAAGATCTCCACCGTGTCCACCGCGTCGCCCTGGTAGTCGAACAGCGCCGACTCCGGCAGGCACAGCACCAGCGACTCCGCCGGGAGCCCGGTGGTCTCCAACGCCTCCTGCAGGTCGCGGACCAGCTCCGGGTCGCGGCAGTGCCGGGCCGACAGCGTCACCGCCAGCAGCGGCGCGTGCTCCCCCAGCTCGCGCACCCACCGCGCCGCGTGCCTGCCGGCCTGCTCCAGGGTCCAGCCGCCCAGCCGGGTGATCAGGCCGGTTTCCTCGGCGAGGCCGAAGAACCTGTTCGAGCCCAGCTCGCCGAACTCGTCGTGGTCCCAGCGCACGTTGGCCATCACGGCGAGCACCTCGCCGGTCTCCGCGTCGGCGACCGGGTCGTACTCCACGAACAGCTCGTTCTTCTCCAGGGCCGCGGGAAGTGCCGCCGAGAGGCGGAAGTTCTCGTGCGCCACCGCGTTCCGCTCGGCGTCGAAGAGCACCCACAGCGCGCGGCCGTCGCGCTTGGCGCGGAACAGCGTGATGTCGGCGTCGCGCAGCAGCGAACCGGTGTCGGTGCCGACCACCTCACGCTCGACGATGCCGGCGCTGGCCGAGGCGGCGAGCTCGTGCGCGCCGATCCACATCGGCTTGGTGACCTCGCGCAGCAACCGCTCGACCAGTTCGGTCACCCTGGCGGCGTCGTAGGAGTCGGGGATGACCACGGCGAACTCGTCGCCGCCGGTGCGCGCCACCACGGCGCTCTCCGGCGCGGCCAAGGTCTGCAGCCTCCGCGCGACCTCGCGCAGCATCCGGTCGCCGATCCCGTGGCCGAGGCTGTCGTTGATGGCCTTGAAACCGTCCAGGTCGAACAGGCACAGGGCGACCCGGCGGCCCGGGTAGACCGGGGTGAGCGCGGCGTCGATGCAGGATTCGAGCTGGGCGCGGTTGGCCAGCCCGGTCAGCGGGTCCTGGACGGCCTGGCGGCGGAACTGCTCCTGGAGCATGTGCCGGTCGGTGATGTCCTCGTAGAACACCACCAGGTGGTCGGGTTCGCCCCGGTCGTCCCGGACCAGCGACGCCGTCATCCGGGTCCACACCTGGGCGCCGTCGGTGGTGGTGAAGCGGGCGTCGAGGTTGACCCGCTCGCTCGCTCCGTCGGCGAGGCCCGCGAGGGCGCCGGTGAGCTCGGGCCGCCACCGGTCGTCGACCAGCGCCAGCACCGAGGCGCCGGTCAGCTCCTCCTCGGTCAGGCCGAACATGCGGCGCAGGGCCCCGTTGGTCTCCTCGATCGCACCCGTGGTGCTGACCGCGGCGACTCCCATGGTCGAGGTGTGGAACAGCGCCCGCGAACGCGCGGGGAGGTCTCGGCCGGGCCGCTCGACCGAGCCGCCGTCAGCGCGCAGCCCCTCGGCGAAACCCGCGGCGAGGTGGCCGAGGGCGGCCACGATCCGGTCCGGCGGAACCTCGGGCAGCAATCCGGGCAGCTCGGCGGCCAGCAGCTTCAGGGTGCCGGGCAGGACCACGGGGTTGTCGGCGTGCAGCGGCAGCAGCGCCGCGCCCGCGCTGCCGGCCTCACCCGATCGGTCCGGGCAGGCCAGTTCGCCGAGCAGGTGCTCCAGGCAGGTGCTCAGCAGCTCCTCGACGTCGCCGCGGCGCAGCGGCGCGTAGCTGTTGTGCGCGATCTCGCGCTTCCACCGCTGGATGAACTCGTGGCGATCCACCCTGGTGATCACGGTTCGACTCCGTCGGCGCTCCGGTGCGGCGTTCGACGCACTCGCCCACCCTGTCTCGACATTTTGGACACCGCGTGTAACCAGCCCTGCACGTTGAGTACCGACGCGGTTGATCAGTGACCGATCCTACTGTCACTCACCGCGTCCGGTCACGCACTCAGCGCTGAATACATGCGCCCGCGATATCGCTGGTGCCCAGCCAGGCCTGCGGAAATGATCTTGATCGGTCGGGTTCGCCGAGGTGGTGGACGAGATCAGTTATGAGCATTGTCACCAGCCCGCATCGCGGGATCGGGGGTAAGGGCTCCCTAAGCTGGTGGGGATTCCCGCGCATGGCCCAGGCCCGGTACTTCGGGCCCGCTGCCACGCGGCTTCGCAGTCGAGCGCGCCGAGCCAGGCGCACCCAGGAGGAGAGTGCATGACCCGCCCGTTGCGAGTCGCGATCGTCGGGGCCGGCCCGGCCGGCGTTTACGCCGCCGACATCCTGACCAAGTCCGAGACCCCGGTCGAGATCGACCTGCTGGACCGGATGCCGGCACCGTACGGGCTGATCCGCTACGGCGTGGCGCCCGACCACCCGCGCATCAAGGGCATCATCAACGCGCTGCAGCGCGTGATGGAGAAGCCTGAGATCCGCTTCCTCGGCCACGTCGAGTACGGCGTGGACGTCAAGCTCGAAGACCTGCAGCGCTACTACGACGCGGTGATCTTCTCGACCGGCGCCGACCAGGACCGCCCGCTGGACATCCCGGGCATCGACCTGCCGCACAGCTACGGCGCCGCCGAGTTCGTCTACTGGTACGACGGCTACCCCGACGCGCCGCGCGACTGGACGCTCGACGGCGAGCAGGTCGCGGTCATCGGCGCGGGCAACGTCGCGCTGGACGTGGCCCGGGTGCTGGCCAAGCAGGCCGACGACCTGCTCAGCACCGAGATCCCGGACAACGTCTACCAGGGTCTGACCAAGTCGACGGTCACCGACGTGCACCTGTTCGCGCGCCGCGGACCGGCGCAAGCCAAGTTCACCCCGCTGGAGCTGCGCGAGCTCGACCACCAGGACGAGGTCGAGGTCATCGTGCACCCGGAGGGCTTCGAGCTCGACGAGGCCAGCGAGAAGGAAGCCCAGTCCAACAACCAGGTCAAGACCATCGTCAAGACCCTGCAGGACTGGGCGCTGCGCGACCCGAAGCACAACACCAAGCGCCGCCTGCACCTGCACTTCCTGCGGGCGCCGGTGGAGGTCGTCGGCACCGACCGCGTGGAGGGCTTCAAGGTCGAGGTCATGGAGCTCACCGGCGACGGCAACGTCCGCGGCACCGGCGAGTACGAGACCTACCCGGCCCAGCAGGTCTACCGCGCCGTCGGCTACCTCAGCTCGCCGGTCGCCGACCTGCCCTTCGACACCAAGAAGGGCACGGTGCCCAACGAGGGCGGCCGCGTGCTGGACCTCGACGGTGAGCACATCCCCGGCGTCTACACGACCGGTTGGATCAAGCGCGGCCCCGTCGGCCTGATCGGCCACACCAAGGGCGACGCCCTGGAGACGATCAACAACCTGCTGGCCGACCTCGACAAGCTCCCCCAGGCCGAGCAGCCCGACTCCGACAGCATCATCAACGTGCTGGAGGAGCGCGGCATCGAGTACACGACCTGGGACGGCTGGACCCGCCTGGACGCCCACGAGAAGTCCCTCGGCGAACCCCACGGCCGCGAACGCATCAAGGTCGTCGCCCGGGACGAAATGGTCAAGATCTCCCGAGCGGACTGACCTGACCACTCGGCCCTGAGAACGCCCCTGCGCACCCCAAGCGCAGGGGCGTTCTGCGTGCAGCGGCGATCTCGAAACCCGAGCACGGCAGCAATCAGCACCCCGCCACAACTGCCGACCCGCACCCGGATCACGACGCCAACCCGAGACAGAACGGAATACCGCCGTAATCAGGCACCGGATTACGGCCGTGTTCAGGGTCCGATCACGGCAGAGACCCGGGCCTGGCTTCGACGGTGATCGGGGACCGGACGGAATACCGCCGTAATCAGGGACCCGATTACGGCCGTATTCGGGGTACCGGCTACGGCGGTACCCCGAGTCACAACGGAATACCGCCGTAGTCAGGGTCCGAATACGGCCGTAATCCGGGTTTCACTGAATACCGCCGTAATCAGGGGGCTGATTACGGCGGTGTTCGGGGTGGTCGTCGGTGGGGTTGGGTCAGGGT